>JAYWAQ010000098.1:0-2423 GCA_043782305.1 Burkholderiales bacterium | reverse complement strand
TGCGGCGAACGCTGCCGTTCAGACGCTTGTTCATCTCGCCGCCATGCTTGGTCTGAAAACCGGGCGTATCGACGAACACGAACTGCGCTGCATCGGTAGTCAGAATGCCGCGCAACGGCAAACGCGTGGTCTGCGCCTTACGCGAGGTGATGGAAACTTTTTCGCCTACCAGACGATTGAGCAACGTCGATTTGCCAACGTTAGGTTTGCCGACTACGGCGATCTGGCCGCAGCGGAAGTCGGCTTTGCCACTCATGCCGCTACACCCAATTTGTTGAGCACAGCGTTGGCGGCTTGCTGCTCGGCGGCGCGGCGTGAGGAGCCTTTGCCAACGGCCTCCTGATCTACTTGAGGCACGCTGCAACGAACGGTAAATACTTGAGCGTGCGCCTCGCCGTCGACCCGATCAACGGTGTATGTCGGCAATGGAAAGTGCTTGGACTGCATGAATTCCTGTAGGCGCGTTTTCGCGTCTTTACCGCCCTCACGCGGATTCACCTGAGCGATTCGATTAAGGTAGAGCTTGTTAATCGTGCTGTCGGCCGAATCAAATCCGGAGTCGAGCAGAATAGCCCCAAATATGGCTTCCAGCGCATCCGCCAGCATCGAAGGCCGCTCACGACCCCCGCTTTTTTCTTCGCCTTCGCCGATGCGCAAATGATGCGAAATATCCAGGCGCTGCGCCAGCGAATGCAGCGCTGGTTGACTGACCAGATTGGCGCGCATGCGCGACAGTTGCCCTTCGGGTAGCTCAGGAAATTTGTTGTACAGCGCCAGTGCTATCGCGCAGTTGAGCACACCATCACCAATAAATTCGAGTCGTTCGTTGTGCGGCGTACCAAAACTTCGATGCGTCAACGCTTCGCGCAACAGACGAGGTTCGCGAAAGGTGTAACCGAGGGCGGCTTCCAGACTCAAGTTATTCTGATCTCTGAGCGCAAAACACTACCGAGTTCCAGTTGCAGATGCTTCGAAGTCAAACAGCAAGCTCATATTGCCAGCGACGGGTACTTTTCTCTGATAAGCGGCGGAAAGTCCTATCTTGCCGTTGTCTTTGCTGATTGCGATGTCAGCGCCCTTGACGGGTAGATCGTCGATGCTGGCTCGGCGATCAAACGAGCCACGAATGACTGCGCCTTGTGCATCGACGCTAAATTCATTCGCTGTCGCTTGCAGCACCTTTTTCAGGGAAAAATATTCAGTCCACGCTGGCACGCATCGAAACGCGGTGAACATGACGAACCCGACTATAGCCGCCAGAAAGATGAACCCGACAAGGCTGAGACCACGTTGATGTTTCATAGCGCGCCGCGAATAGAGTAGGCCAACTTTTATTGTATGCCGCGAAATACTCGCTTGAAAGCAAACGACGACACATCTTCCCAGTTAAACCAGATAAAGAACGCTTTGCCACGCAAATGGGTATCAGGGACGAAGCCCCAGTAACGCCCGTCAAGACTGTTATCGCGGTTGTCGCCCATAGCGAAGTAATGTCCCGGTGGCACTTTGCAGGTCACTACGGTACCGTCGTCCGCGCAGGTTGGTACGGGCGTGCCCGGATATTTCTGGTTCGCGATGAACGATGGAAACTGCGGGAATTGCGCGATCAGATATTCGCGGTCACCGAGTTTTTCCTTGAACTTGAGCGTGGTCAGAAACTGGCCAAACTCCATGTAGCTATAGGTGCCGTCTTCCACTTGGGACACTGAAGCGCCGTTAAGCGTGAGCTTTTTATCTTTGTAGACGATGGTGTCGCCCGGTACGCCAATGATGCGCTTGATGTAATCCTTTTCGGGTTCATGCGGCGCTTTGAACACCGCGACGTCACCGCGCTGTGGCGTGCTCACGTCAATCACTTTTTGATCCAGCACGGGTAGGCGAATGCCGTAGGAAAATTTGTTGACGAGAATGAAGTCACCAGTCACCAAGCCAGGACGCATCGAGCTTGACGGAATGCGAAACGGTTCGGCCAAAAACGAGCGCAGCAAAAATACAACGAGCAACACGGTGAAGATCGATGCTGGGACTTCGATGCCCCAATGCAAAACTTCGCCAGCCGCGCGCTTCTTCGCGAGAAAAAATTTGTCGACGGCCCAAGCAACGCCGCAGACCACAACAGCGAGCAGCAACAGTAGCGGAAAGTTAACAGGTGACCCCGTGAACACGCCGCGCAGGGCGGTTACAACGAGGATTGCCAAGGCTAGAGAGGGAATGTATTTCATCGATGTGTCATTCTGAGCTTTGCGAAGAATCGCGTAATCGTCCGGCGGTGATCGAAGACGCTATTGATTGCCATCTGATCCTTCGACCGACCAAGGATGACATTGCTACAGTAACGCAGGCCCTGTAGCCGCGTCGCACAAAGCGACGAAGCGGCGGCAGGCGGCGCTGGCAGCATTTGGAGGGCGCGACCTACTTGTCCC
>JAYWAQ010000097.1:0-6749 GCA_043782305.1 Burkholderiales bacterium | reverse complement strand
GCGCGGACACACACGATCCAATGTCACCCACCAGCGGGGCATCGGTGGGCACGTTGCTGTCAGCTTCTTGCGGCGAGATATCGATCTGGATGTATTTTTGTGCGCCCCAGGTCTTGTGGTCTTTGCCACCCCAGGTCTTGCCCTTACCGTGAGACAAGAGCCAATTCAAACGCGCACCGATCAGCACCACGACGTCGGCTTCAGGCAGAACGTATGAACGGGCAGCAGCAGCCGACTGCTCGTGCGTGTCCGGCAAAATGCCCTTGGCCATCGACATCGGCAGGTAAGGGATACCGGTGCTCTCGATGAGCGTGCGAATATCGCCGTCGGCCTGGGCGTAGGCCGCGCCTTTGCCCAGCAGAATCAGTGGCTTTTTGGCACCTTTGAGCAGGTCAAGCGCGCGCTTGACGGCGTCGGGTGCCGGAATCTGACGCGGCGCTGCATCGACAACCTTGATCAGCGAACGTTTGCCGGCTTCGGCGTCCATGCTCTGCGCGAACAACTTGGCGGGCAGATCCAGATAAACGCCACCGGGACGCCCGGACAGCGCTGCCCGAATGGCGCGGGCAACACCTACGCCAATGTCTTCGGCGTTGAGCACGCGGAAGGCCGCTTTACACAGCGGTTTGGCAATGGCCAGCTGATCCATCTCTTCGTAGTCGCCCTGCTGCAAATCGACAATCTCGCGCTCGCTGGAGCCGCTGATCAGGATCATCGGGAAACAGTTCACGGTGGCGTTAGATAGCGCCGTGAGGCCGTTAAGAAAGCCCGGTGCCGAAACGGTCAGGCAGATGCCTGGCTTTTGAGTCAGAAAGCCCGCTGCCGCAGCAGCGTTGCCTGCGTGCTGCTCATGACGAAACGAAATGACCCGCATGCCCTCGGCCTGAGCCATGCGCGTGAGGTCGGTGATCGGGATGCCCGGCAGACCGAAGATGGTATCGATGCCGTTCAACTTCAGCGCGTTGATGACCAGATGGAAACCATCAATTGTTTCGTTGTCGGGCGTTTCGGTAGTCATGTTGATGTGTTCCTTCAGGTTCCAGTGAAGACTTGCGAGCGCCGTTTGAGCACGAAAAGCGCCAGCGACGCAAGGTGCTGCGCACCCCGGCAGATGTTACTCAGGGATTATCATTCGCCGTCGAAACGCTGCCCGTTGACCCCGGTCAACTTTCATGAAGTTTTTTTGTGGAGCAACCCGTTTGATGTCAGTTGAAAACCGGATGGAATTGCTGTGACAACGTTACTGAGCCATCCCGAGCGAAAAATTATCGCTGCACAGCTCAACCAGAGCGAAGTGCTTAAGGGTTTGTCCGAGAACGACCGCGCCGAACTTGAATCGCACCTGCAGGTCATCGACGGCAATAAGGGTGACTTTTTGTTGCGCCAGGGCGTTCGTGAAATGGAGCAATATTTCATTGTTGAGGGCGTGTTGAAGCGGGTCGTCTCAAACGCTGAGGGCAAGGAAATGATTCTGCGTTTTGCCGCCGAGGGTGACATGGAAACGAGCTACGCGGCGTGGCGCATGGGTACGCCTACGCCTTACGGGATCGTGTGCGTGACCAAGGCCCGAGTTGCAAGTTTGCCGTTGCCGCAGTGGGTGGAATTTCTCGCTGATCGACGTACGTCGAAAGACCTGTTTGAGAGCGCGGTGATGCGGCTCATGACCGAGGTGATGAGTCACACAATCACGCTGCACTTGCTGGACGCACCGGGACGTGTACATCGCTTTTTACGCAAACGACCGGACCTGGTGGAGCGCATTCCGCAAAAACAATTGGCTGCGTATTTGAATCTGTCCGCCGAGACCTTGAGTCGCCTCAGACAGCGCGGCAAAATTTAATCGACCAACAAAAAAACCCGCGAGAGCGGGTTTTTTTGAGCTGGTTGATCGTTTATTTTTCGCCAGCAATGCGCTTCCGAATGATCGGACGCAGCACGTACAGCGCCAGCACGGCAGCGATAATATCTGCGGCCGCCGAGATGTAGTAGGGCACCGAGAACGAACCCGCATACATGGCGGCGACTGCGGCGGCGCCCCAGCCCGCGAGAATGGCTGACATCCCTTTTGCTGTGTACAAAATACCGTAGTTGGCCGAGGCGTTTTTCGGACCAAACACGTCGCCGGTAATCGCTGAGAACAGCGCGTAAATCTCCCCCCAGGCCAGGAAAACAAATGGCATGAGAATCATGAAGGCGATTGGGCTGCCCGAGATTTGTGTCATCAGGAAGATGAGAACGCCTTCCAGCGCGAAAGCGAAAGCCATCGTGTATTCACGGCCAAAGCGATCAGACACCGCACCCCACATGATGCGTGCGAAAGCGTTCATGACGCCGGCGACGGTCGCCGTGAACGGCACGATGGCGATGCCCATGACAGTAGCGTCAGCCACGTTAAGCGACTTCGCAATCTGCGACATATTGCCAGTGGTCATCAAGCCGCCCGTACACACCATGAGGAACATGCCGTACATGATGTAGAACTCTTTTTGCGACATCATCTGGCCGGAGGTGAACTCGCGGCGGGTCTGAACGACAGCCTTGGGTTGAACCCAATTGGCAGGCAACCAGCCTTTGGGCGGATGGCTCAAAATCAGCGCGCAAACAATGGCCACGACGCCTTGTCCAATACCCCACCAGGTCATCGCGCCAGCCCAGCCCAATGAAGTTATGGTTGCGTTGATAGGGATTAGCGTCAGCGCCGAGCCGCCACCAAAGCCCGCAGCGGTAAGTCCAGCCGCAAGGCCCCGCTTGTCCGGAAACCATTTGACCGCATTGGCGACGGTGGCGATGTAGATGATGCCAGCGCCGGTGCCTGCGAGTACGCCGTAGAAAATATAGAGATGCATCAGGGACGTGGCGAACATGCCGCCGCCGACCCAGCCAATCGTAATCAGAATGGCGCCAATGATCATCAGTTTGCGAATGCCAAACTTGTCGATGAAGTAGCCCGCTACGGGCACCGGCCAGGTCTCAAACAAAATGAACAACGTGTAGATCAGGGCGATGTCGGAATACGGCACGCCTTTGAACGATTCTTTCAAGCCCGGCGTGAACAGAGTAAACGCGTACTGAAAGTTTGAAATTACGATCATCGCCAGCACACCGGCGGCGAGCTGGAACCAGCGGTTGCCGGAAATCGGGCCCAGCGTCTGGATCGCAAGATCCGGCTGTGCGGTCGTTGTTGTCATTGTTTCCTCCTACAGAAATATTATGGGCGCGTCCTGAACATTGGGGGCAAGAAGCAACGCCAGTCCAAGTACGAAGACACCCGCGAAGGCTAGCCAATTCCCGTCGTCATGGTCTTGACTCGGGTCAAGAATCGCGAGCGCATCAACAGGGGTTTTCCCGAGGTCGGCGTGATCATGCGCGCGTAACTGCCGCCCGCCAAACCTTCGGTGACAACGCTTCGGTGCGCATCCAATTGCTGACCGACGGATCGAGTTGAAAGGCAACTCAAGGACAATGAGTGCTTCTCACCACAAGTACGCGCGCATGGAACACATCACCGTCTGGTTCTTCGGCTACGTTGCGTTGGGCGTCGTTGTCGGATTTCTCGCGGGACTCCTCGGCATTGGCGGCGGCATGACGATGGTGCCGGTGCTCGCGTTCATGTTTCCGGCGCAGGGGTTTCCGTATGAGACGCGGTTTCAGGTGATCCTTGCGACCTCGATGGCGACCATCATCTTCACCTCGATTTCGTCGCTGCGTGCGCATCACGCCAGGGGCGCGGTGAACTGGCGGGTGATTGGGCTGATGACGCCGGGTATTCTCGTGGGTGGGCTTGTTGGTTCACGCGTGGTGTCGCATTTGTCGACCGCGTTTCTGGCGATCTTTTTCATCTGCTTCATGTTCTACAGCGCGACGCAAATGCTGATCAATTTCAAACCGAAGGCTGCACGCACCTTACCCGGCGCTCTCGGCATGAGTCTGGCGGGCGTGATTCTCGGATTTCTGTCGGCGATGGCAAGCGTGGGCGGTGCGTTTTTCGCGATCCCTTTTTTGAGCTGGTGCAATGTGCCCATTCACACCGCGATTGGCACCTCGGCGGCGCTGGGATTTCCGATTGCGCTGTTCACTACGATTGGTAACGTGTTTAACGGCTGGAACGTGGCAAACGTACCGCAGCCATCGCTCGGATTTGTCTATTTGCCCGCACTGGTTGGCATTTCGATTGCGAGTGTTTTAGTGGCTCCGTACGGCGCAAGGCTTGCGCATCGGTTGCCGGTTCAGACGTTGAAAAGGAGCTTTGCTGTGATGCTCTATGTGCTCGGCACGAAGATGCTTTGGGGCGTTCTGACGGGATAGTTTTTCAGCAGCTTTTCGCTGGAACCGCGTTTTTACGGGGGCTAAACGGTGATTAGCTCATTTCTCGACTACCAGGCTTTCGTGGCGCTATCCCGCGATCAACCGACGTTTCCAGTAAAAGCTGTGTCTCTTAAGACTACGCGCTAACGAGCGATTTTGTGATGTAGCTCCATTCGGCATCCGTCACCGGCGTAATCGACAGCCGGTTGCCGCGTTGAAGAATGCGCATCTCAGCGAGCTCCGGCACGGCGCGCAATGCGGCGAGCGGGATGAGCTTGATCTTTTTCACGAAGGCGACCTCAACGCACACCCACTGCGGGTTCTCCGGCTTCGACTTCGGGTCGTAGTGCGCATTTTTCTTGTCGAACTGGGTGACGTCGGGCGCGGCGGCCTTGGCGACTTTGCAGATGCCGGCGATGCCCGGTTCGGGGCAGCTGGAGTGATAGAAAAGCACCTGATCGCCGACCTTCATATCGTCGCGCATGAAGTTCCTCGCCTGATAGCTGCGCACGCCGAACCACGCGCTCTGTTTGTCGCGCTTCAGGTCGTCAATACTGTATTCGCCCGGCTCGGATTTCATCAACCAGTAGGTCATGCGCTCTTCCTGTCCCACACAAGCGAAAGGAGTCCGCAGACTCCCTTCATGAAAATTCAGACTCCCGCGAATGCCGTGAGCGGCCGTCACCTTGAACCGGGGTTCAAGAGTGGATGCTCCACCGCGACTACAAGGTACAGCTGGCGACCCAAAACTTGCGTTTGAGGAAGAGCCGCGCACACGGCCACGATAGAAGAGCATCCTCGCGACAAGCGCATTGGTACAAAGAATCTTCGACCGCCACACACACCGCAGGAGCAATTCAGATTCTACGCTTGTTGTTCGCCGAAACCAGCGCGCAAAAGCAGGTCAATTTGTTTGCGTTGCAGCGAGCGCGCGCTTGAGATCTGCCGTCATCGCAAGAATGCGAGACTCAACACGTGGATCGGCCTCCATCGCCGGGTTGGTGGCCGCCAACTCAAGCGCCGCCAGCAGCAAAACGCGCTCGATTTCAGCGGTAGGCTGCTTTTGCGCAATCACCGCGCATTCGGCCTCGACAATCGCAATCGCCTCTGCCAGCGCAGCGCGCTCGCCCTCGGGCGCGCCGATACGAAACTGGCGACCGTGAATATTGGCTTCGAGTGTCGTGCTCATGCGGCTTTTTCTTCGGGCGCAGCATCAGCAGCGACGTCTGCAATCGGCCGCGGCAAACGTTCCGCCACGACGCGCAATTTGTGTCCTGCAGCGCGCATGCGCTCAGTCTGTTCGGCAAGCGCAGTGCGCAAATGCGTATTCTCTTCGGACAGCGCCAACAATCGCGCCGTCACGGAATTTAACGCTGTTTCGAGTTCATCGAGGCTTGAGGTCATCTCTTAACTATATCAAGCAGCGGCAGTGTTTGCTCGCGGTGTAGTCAGTTGCGTGTGACTTGGCGCGAGATGGGTATCGAGCGCCCGGTATTGCACCAAGAGAATTTCCAGCTCCTCAATGCCGCCGGGCGTCGGCAGCATGACGGTGTCGCCTTCCCGATTTTTCGTCAGTGCGCGAGCGATGGGGCTTACCCAGCTCACATAACCCCGCTGCGGGTCAACCTCGTCGAGCCCGACAATCGAAATCGTCTTCTTTTCGTCGCGTTGATTCACGACACTCACCGTCGCCCCGAAAAACACCTGATCCGTGTCGCGCGTTGTCGGGTCGATCACCTCCGCCGCGTCCAGCCGTTGCACCAGATAGCGCATGCGGCGATCAATCTCACGCAGGCGCTTTTTGCCGTAAAGATAATCTCCGTTTTCGCTACGATCACCATTGCTCGCGGCCCACGAGACCACGCGCGTCACTTCGGGGCGATCCACGGTGATCAGGTGTTCAAGCTCCGCCTTCAGACGTCCGTGACCACCGGGCGTCATGTAATTTTTGGTGCCCGCAGGCAAGGCCGGAAGGACGATATCTTCGTCGTCATCCGGCGCATCGGGATTTTCTTTGGTGAAGGCTTTGCTCATGATCGTCCCCCAGTGCACTGAGCTACCGCGGGAGGCAGATGATAGTTGGTTAGCGTGGTGACTACTGAAGTGACTATCGAAGCGACCGCCGAACCTGATCAATGGACTCGCACATCGCTTGCACAGCAACAAACGTGCGAAGCGTCGGGCGGTGCAGTAGCGCGCCGTTCACGGCAACAACGAGCTGTCGCGCCGAAGACGCTGGAAAAAGCTTGCGCGCTTCCCAATCGGCGGCCACCGTATCGACAAATCTCACATCAGACAGCACCACCGCATCCGGCCGGGCCGCCAGCACCGCCTCATGCGACACCTCCGGTGCGGGCAGTGCCAACGCGCCGAACACATTTTCAGCGCCGCAAACCGCCAGCGCTTCCCCGATCACATGCTTGTCGGTCAATGTGAACAAACGG
>JAYWAQ010000096.1:0-2425 GCA_043782305.1 Burkholderiales bacterium | reverse complement strand
TGAGCATTGACACCGTCATCGCCACCATGAAGCCCGAACTCACCCACTGCGCACGCTCCTGGCCGAGCGCGAAGTGATGACTCATATCGGGGATCGCGACGTTCACGATGGTCGACGACATGATCGAAGCCATTGTGCCGACCATCACCGCCAGCAGCAAATACCAGCGATGTTTTTGTCCATAGCGAGCCTGAAGCGCGGCAAGCGTGCCGGGGGGTTCAGTGGTGCCGAGCTCAGTCATTCAAACGAGTTTACCCGGGGTAGCTGACGCGCGGCTTCTGTAGGAGCGGTTTTACCGCGAATGACATGCAGCGGTCGGGTGAAAATCGCGATGAAATCGCTCCCACAGAACGTAATTACCCAGCCCGCCTAAAATCGTGGTTTCGCTGTACCCCGGATCTCGCACCGCCATGATTCCAGAACTCGGTCACTTTGCTCTCGTACTTGCGTTTTTTGTGTCTTTGGCGAGCGCGGGGGTCGCGGGCACCGCTAATTTGCGACGAGGCGTGGCGATGGCGGAATTCACACGAAGCGCGACGCTTGCCCTGTTCGGGCTCGTGCTTTTCGCTTTCATCTGCCTGATGATTTCGTTCACGCAGGGTGACTTCAGCGTGGTGAACGTCGCGACCAATTCGAATTCGTTGCTCCCGATGCAATATCGCATCTCCGCAACTTGGGGATCGCATGAGGGATCGATGCTGTTGTGGGTCTTGATGCTTACAGGGTGGAGCGCTGCGGTCGCGGTCTTTTCGAAGCAGTTGCCGGACGTGCTGATCACGCGGGTGTTGATTGTTCTGGCCGCGATCACCGCAGTCTTTCTGGCGTTCACGCTGCTCACCTCGAACCCGTTCGAACGGCTGATTCCTGCTGCGCCCGAAGGCCGAGACCTGAACCCCTTGCTGCAAGACCCCGGCATGATTTTCCATCCACCGCTCTTGTACATGGGATACGTGGGCATGTCGGTGGTGTTTGCGTTTGCCATCGCCGCGCTATGGGGCGGACGGCTGGATTCGACTTGGGCACGCTGGAGCCGCCCGTGGACGATTGCGGCGTGGATTTTTCTCACGTGCGGCATCGCGCTCGGCAGCTTTTGGGCGTACTACGAACTCGGCTGGGGCGGATGGTGGTTTTGGGATCCGGTGGAGAACGCTTCGTTCATGCCGTGGCTGGTGGGAACAGCGCTGATTCATTCTCTGGCCGTGACCGAGAAGCGCGGGGCGTTCAAGGCGTGGACGGTGTTGCTCGCGATCACTGCGTTTTCGCTTTCGCTGCTCGGGACTTTTCTGGTGCGCTCCGGCGTGTTGACCAGCGTGCATGCGTTTGCGACGGACCCGAAGCGCGGCGTGTTTATCCTCGCGTTTCTCGTTGCGATCATTGGCGGTTCGTTGACGCTTTATGCGTTCCGCGCACCCAAAGTCAACGATGGCGGTCGCTTCGGTTTGCTCTCGCGCGAATCGTTTTTGCTGGGCAACAACTTGCTGCTTGTGGTTGCTGCCGGTGCGGTGCTACTCGGCACGCTTTATCCGTTATTCGCGGACGCATTCGGCCTCGGCAAGGTATCGGTTGGCCCGCCCTATTTTGAGATTGTGTTTGTGCCGCTGATGCTGCCACTGGTGGCCCTGATGGGCGTTGGGCCACTCGCACGGTGGAAGGATGATGAAGGCAAGCTGGTGCTTCAACGCATGCTTGTTCCCGCCATCATTGCGCTCGTTGCGTTTGTGCTTTGCGCCACATTGGCACCGCGATTCTCGCCGCTGGCGTGCGTCGGTTTTGCGTTTGCAGCGTGGCTCGGGTGTGGCATCGTCAATGGCTACCGTGACCGCTTGCGCCACGCTTCAGGCATGGCGAGCTCCGCATCCAGGTGGAAGCAAATTCCTATTGCGTATCACGGCATGCAGGTGGCGCATTTAGGCGTGGTGGCGTTCATTTTGGGCGTGACTGCGGTGAAAGCGTTTGAGCAGGAATATGACGTCGCGCTGGCGGTCGGTGCGTCAAAGTCCATCGCGGGCGTTGAAGTCAAATTTCTTGGCGTAACGGATGTGACTGGGCCGAACTACATCGCCAAGCGCGGCAGTTTCGAATTGATTAAGGATGGTGCCGTGCTTCAGACCATGCAGCCGGAGCGGCGCTCTTACGCGTCGCAGCGCGCCACACCGATGACCGAGGCCGCGATTGATCGAAGTCTGGCGCGTGATCTTTATGTGTCGTTGGGCGATGAGGTCGGTAACGGCCAATGGACAGTGCGCGTGCATTACAAACCGCTGGTGAATTGGATCTGGCTGGGCTGCGTGATCATGGCATGCGGCGGACTATTGGGCGCGCTTGATCCGAGATATCGTCGGGCACGAAGGGCTTCGACACTTGCGGTGTCGTCATCGGTTCCGGCGGCTGAATGAAGCGCATGCGGTCTGCTTTTTTGGCGTTC
>JAYWAQ010000095.1:0-2425 GCA_043782305.1 Burkholderiales bacterium | reverse complement strand
TGAATTCTGGGGTTTCTGGTGTGACAAGGTGCAACCCGCGTACCGCAAGAAAACCGGCAAGCGCATCTTCGCCATTGGCCACCCAATGGGCGTTGCCGCTAGCGACACGTTCTATTCTTTCCTGACGTTTGCCAGCGCACACAACGCACAAATCGTCGATGAAAACGGCAAGATCGTGCTCGATCAGCCAAAGAATCGCGCCGCGATGATTGCCGCCGTCAAGGACTACGCGAGCATTGCCGAGAAGGGCTGCACGCCACCGTCTTCTGTGAACTGGCTCGATCCGGACAACAACGTCGCTTTCCACAACAAGCAGACGATTGCCACGCACAATGCCACGATCTCCATCGCAGGCAAATGGCTGGACGATTCCAAGAATCAGTCGTTAACCGCAGAACAACGCGCCACAGCGGACGACAATTACAAAAACAAGGTTCGCACCATCGGCTTCCCGAAAAAGCCGGACGGCAGCGTGATGACGCATCTGGTTGCGGTGAAGACAGCAGTGGTGTTTGCTGAAGGCAAAAACAAGCGCCGCGGCAAGGATTTCCTCGCTTTCCTGATGCAGGACGAGAACCTCACGCCATTCGTTGAAGGCTCACTCGGTCGCTGGTTCCCGGTGACGAAATCGGCGGCACAGCGTCCGTTCTGGACGGATGGCACTGACTTTCATCGCGCCAAGGTGTACAGCCAGTTCAACGAATACACGCAGCCGTTCCAGTTCGTCTACAACTACAAGTTCACCGTGGTGAACTCTGAGAACGTATGGGCAAAAGCGATTCAGCGTGTGGTGAGCGACAAGGTCAAACCTGAAGTCGCGACCGATGAAATGATCGCGCGTATCAAGCAGTTGGCGGGTTAGTCACTGACTCACCTCTCCCGCGCAGCGGGAGAGGCAACAGGCGAATATGGACACACAACCCAAAGCACACAAACGCTTCAACTCATGGCAAATGTGGGGCATGTTGTTGCTTGCGCCTTACGTGCTCGTGTTCGCCGTGTTCGTCATTTACCCGGTGCTTTACGGTCTCTGGATCGCGCGGCATCCGCACAGCTACGAGCTGCTTTTTCAGGATCCGGTGTTTCCGCGCACCGTCATCAACACGCTGATCTTTCTGATCGTCGGTATCAATCTGAAATTCTTGATTGCGTTGGGGCTCTCGGGCTTTTTCGTTCAACAGAAAAAGTGGATCAAAGCGCTTCTACTGCTGTTCTTGTTGCCATGGGCGATTCCGAGCATCCCGACGATTCTCTCGTTCCGTTTCATGCTCAATCCCGAGTGGGGCCTGATCAACAGCTCGCTTTTCCGCTGGTTCGAGATTGAAGGGCCGGGCTGGCTCACCGAGCCGTGGCTCGCGTTCTCGTGCTCTGTGCTCGTGCATATCTGGAAGAGTCTGCCGTTCTGGACGCTGATCCTGATCACGGGGCGACTGGCGATTTCAAGCGAACTCTACGAGGCCGCCAGCGTGGATGGCGCGAGCCGCTGGCAGCAATTCAAATTCATTACCTGGCCGTCGATTGCCACGCTGTATCTCACCTCCACCATGCTCTCGATGGTGTGGACGCTGGGCGACTTCAACAGCGTGTATCTGTTGACCGGCGGCGGGCCGGGCGATCAGACGCACGTGCTGGCGACGTTGGGTATTCGCTACCTTCGCATCGATCAGCTGGAGCTTGCGATGGCGAGCATTGTGATGGCGATGCCGCTGGTGTTGCCGCTGGTGATTTTCATGGTGCGTCGGCTTGCCGCTGGCGAAGCCAAACTGGCGCATTAGGCAGACATCAAAATGCGTAAATTTTTCAATGAAGCCGGACTCATTCTCATTGGCCTTCCGGTATTTTTGTGGACCGTGATTCCGATCTGGCATCTTGCAGTGCTCTCGTTCTCGCCGCGCGATGACGTGACCTCGGGAACGTGGTTACCCAGCAAATTCACCGTCCAGAACTTTGAAGTGATTGCAGGGCAAAAGCACTACTACCTCAATCATTTCTGGCAACAGTTTGGCAACTCATTGTTCATTGCGCTGGCGGCGGGTCTGCTCACGCTGGCCATCTCCACGTTCGCCGCGTTCGCAATTTCACGACTGAAAGCCCCGGGCGGGAACGCGGTGATGAACTTCGCGCTTGCGACTTACCTCATTCCCGCCGCATTTCTCGCCGTGCCGATGTACAAAGCGATGGGCCAATACGGTTTGCTCAATTCGCAGTGGTCGTTGATCCTTGCGATGGTCACGCTCGCCTCGCCCTATGCGATCTGGGTGCTCAAACAGGCGAGCGACAAGCTGCCGTTCGAACTCGACGAAGCCGCGATCATGGACGGTGCGACGCCGTTGCAGATTTTCCGGCTCGTGTACCTGCCGCTCATGAAACCATCGCTCGTGGCGATTGGCACTTACGCGCTGCTGCTGGCGTGGAACGAATACTT
>JAYWAQ010000094.1:0-2426 GCA_043782305.1 Burkholderiales bacterium | reverse complement strand
CGCCGGAGCGCTTGATGTTGGCTTCGTCAAACGATGCGTATTCCTGCACGCCGAGGCCGGCGGTGACGACGTCGCCCACCGCGAATTTCGGGTTGGCCGAGGCGATGACTTTGCCGATGCCACCCGCACGCATGACCTCGCCAATGCCGACCGGCGGGATGTAGGATTTGCCTTCGTTCATCCAGCCGCGCATGGCGGGGTCGAGCGAGAGGGAGAGCGTTTTGACGACGATGCCGCCACTGTTGGGGGCGGGTTCGGTGACGGGCTCGGTGGTGAACGACCAGCCGTCGCGCGTGGGCAGGCCGACGGGGCGGGCGGCTAGGCGGGTTTGGTGGTTGGTTAGGGTGGCTAGGTTGGACATGGGGTGCGCTCCTTAGTGGAATTTTGTTGATGGATGTTAATGCGGCTCGTCCCCTCTCACCAACGCGGGAGAGGGTTAGGGTGAGGGGGCTGGCGGCCGAAGCGCAAGTCGTTGAGATTGCTCTTCACGCTTACCCCTCACCCCAACCCTCTCCCGCAAGGGGAGAGGGGGCCAGGTCGTGGATGCACTACTGAGCCGGGTTCACGAACGACACGCGCAATTTGCCATTGACGACGCGAACGTCGCGAACGGCTAGGCGCGCGAGGCGCTGCTGTGCGTTGTCACTTTTGAGGGTGTAGATGGGTTTCGTAGCGAGCACGCCGCGCAGGACCGCCGGGCCGCGACTGCGCAGCATTTCGGTGTAATTGGCGGGCACGCCTTCGAGATCCAGGCGTTGAATCTCGATGTCGTCGAGGAAAAATTCGCCATCCTGTGCGACGTAGCGAACCCGACCGGAAAACGCGAGCACTCCGGCGTAACGACGCTGCAGGACGGTTGCGGCAATGTCAGCGGAGAGCGAAATGCGGTCGGAATCTTCGACCAGCTTGAGCCGCGGGGACGTGACGTCAATGCAAGCGACGATAAGCGAGCAGTTCTGGATAGGGAAGCGGGCCGCCAGCCGTGTTTGCAGGTCCAGCTCCGTGAGTTCGATGGACAGCTTGTCGCCGTATCGCTGCGCGAGAAACACCGCGCAACCACCGAGAACAGTGAGTACAAGCAGGCCAATGATGATGCGGCGTTTCCACATGGAGAGTGAGATGAAGCGTGAGGGAATTGCAGCGTAGCGTATCTGCAGATGGCACTATTGGCTTTTATGTCAAAGCCTTATTTCATATGGGCTAATCAGTGAAAAAGTGCAAAAGTCGACTTTAGTAAAAAAATGCCGTTTAGCCCCCATGAAATATGACGTTCAGCCAAAAGCCATACCGTCTCCAGCGTTGGTAATTCAACCGCGAGCGTCGGTAGCGGCCAGTCGCGCCTTCAAAAAGCCGCCGGTGCCGTAACGCGTTACCCGGCTGTAGTAGCGCTTTGACAGACGCGACACCATCGCGGTGTACTCGTCGACCAGCTCCGGCGCGATGCTGAAGTGGTCGTAATTGACGACCGCCGCCACCGGCTCGTTCAGCGCGGCGACACGCTGGGTGACGGCGCGCTCGATGGCGTCGATCTGCGCCGGGGTGGTGATCGATAGTCCGCTGAAATCGATGTACAGCAGCCGGTGCGCAGCGTCCAGCTCCAGACGCGATTCCAGCGGCGCTGCCAGCAGCCGCTCGCGCAGTCCGATCGGGGCGTCGGTGAAGAGCGCGGGGTCCATCAGGCCAAGCTTTGCCGCGATGCGCGGCCGGAAACTCATTCGCGCCAGCACATCGGCTTCGAGGTCGACGCCGGGCGCGATTTCGATCAGCTCAAGTTCGCTCGCGTGCGCATTGCCTGCGTCCACGGGCGTCACCAGCCGGAACACCGCGCGCTCGGTGACGTAGAGCACGGGCTGCCCGCGCCGCAGCGCTTCGCGCCCGCTGAAGGTGCGGTGCTCGACGGCGGCCACAAACTTGCAGGTCGCGCCTTCCTGCACGAGGTTCAGCTTGCCGTCGCCTATCGCCACCCGGATATCACCGGCGGTGAAGGTGCCGACAAACACCAGCGCTTTGGCGTTCTGGCTGATGTTGATGAAGCCTCCGGCACCGGCGAGCTTGGGCCCAAATTTGCTGACGTTGACGTTGCCTTCGATATCCACCTGCGCGAGGCCGAGCACCGCGATATCGAGTCCGCCGCCGTCGTAAAAATCGAACTGGTACGGCTGGTCGATCACCGCCTGGGTGTTGACCGCTGCGCCAAAGTTCAGGCCGCTGGCCGGGATGCCACCAATCACACCGGGCTCGGCGGTTAGCGTGATGAGATCGATGATGCGCTCCTCTGCGGCAACTGCGGCCACGCCTTCCGGCATGCCGATGCCGAGGTTCACCACGTTGTGCGCACGCAGCTCTAGCGCCGCGCGGCGCGCGATCAGCGTGCGCAGATTGAGCGGCTGCGGTGGCGCGTCATCCATCGGCACCCGAATCTCGCC
>JAYWAQ010000093.1:0-2430 GCA_043782305.1 Burkholderiales bacterium | reverse complement strand
ATACGAGATCCTGATTGGCCAGCTTTGTTCGCTCGTCAACCTTGACGCCTGCGACGTCCATTGCAAAAGCTGAAGTTGCGACCACCAGGCCCGCAGCGGTCAAGATCAAACGCATGAGGTGTGTATGAGACACGCTGCGCACCCTGTTAAGAAAATTTTGGTTCATCGGAGCCTCCTAAGTTGGGCCAGTCGAAATTGCCAGCCCTAAGAATGACGGAAGTGTAGGCATTGCTGCGCTGCGACATCATTCTTAATTCTTAATTGTTAATAGTTAATTGCCGAGACCGAGCCGTGCGAGTCCGCCGTTGCCAACGCGCAACACTTCCGGCGCATCCCCCGTAAGGTCGATCACCGTCGTGGCCGCTTCCGGGGTTTGTCCGGCGTCCAGAATGGCGGCAAGGCTTTTCGGCATCTGCCGCATGATTTCATCGGGGTCATTTAAAGGATGATCGGCACCCGGCGGGATCAGTGTCGCCGACAGGATCGGTTCACCCAATTCCTGCAACAAGGCGAGCACCACCGGGTGATCCGGTACGCGAAGCCCAAGCGTTGCCCGTTTCGGATGCAACAGTCGTCTGGGCACTTCGCGGGTGCCTTCGAGGATGAAGGTGTACGGGCCCGGCGTGCCCAGTTTGACAATGCGAAAGGCGACGTTATCCACGCGCGCATATTTGCCCAGCTCGGCCAGATTTGCGCAGACAAGCGTCAGATGATGCTTGTCATCGACGCCACGTAATTGGCGCAGCAGTTTGAGCGCATTTAAGTCTCCCAACTTGCACCCGAGCGCATAGGAGCTGTCAGTCGGGTACGCGATCACTGCGCCATCGCGAAGCATTTGCGCTGCCTGTTTGATCAGACGCAGCTGCGGGGTCACCGGGTGGAGGACAAAACGTTGGGTCATAATGTGCTTATGTTACAAGGGCATAAATAAAATCGGGAGTGGCTTCAGTTTGAATCTTCAGCAAATCAAATTCGTTTGCGCCGTGGTTGAGAACGGCTTTAGTGTGTCTGACGCGGCGGTGGCCTGCTATACGGCGCAGCCGGTAGTCAGCAAGCACATCAAAACGCTTGAGGATGAGTTAGGGCTACAAATTTTTGAGCGTCGTGGCAAACGCTTTTTGGGCCTGACTCAGGCTGGCGAACAGGCGTACTCCATCGCCAAGCGCCTCAATGGCGACGCCACGAGCTTGAAGGCGCTGGCCTCTGACATGACCAACGCGAAAGAGGGAGTGCTGACCATCGCCACAACGCATACGCAGGCCCGTTATGTGTTGCCCCGCGTCGTCACTCAGTTCGGGGCGAAATACCCGGATGTCAAGCTCAAACTGAAGCAGGGCAACCCGAAACAATGCGCCGATTGGGTGGCCGGAAGCGAGGCCGACGTTGCGATTGCGACCGAGGCGCTGGCGCTTGATCCGCTGCTGGTGACGCTGCCGTGCTATCGCTGGAACCGCTGCGTGATCGCGCCTCCGAAGCATCCGCTGGTGAAGGAAAAAGTGCTGACCATCGAGGAGCTGGCGAAGTATCCGCTCATTACGTACGACACTGCGTTTACCGGGCGCTCGCAGGTGGACCGCGCTTTTGCCAGCGCCGGATTCATCCCGAACGTTGCCTTGACCGCGCTCGATTCTGATGTGATCAAGACCTACGTACGGCTCAATGTTGGCGTTGGCATTCTGGCTGAAATGGCGTATGAGCCGAAGGTCGATTCGGATCTGAAACGCCTTGACGCTTCACACCTTTTTGCGCCGTCGGTCACCCGCGTTGGCTTGCGCCGCAACGCTTTTTTGCGTCGCTTTGCCTATGATTTCATTGTGATGTTTGCCCCTTCACTCAAGCGTAGCGAGATCGAAGAGGCTGTATTTGCCCCACAATGATCCGCACTCTGAGTCACCGATAACGGCGCTGGCCGAACCTTCGGCGCAAAAAGCACAATCGGCGCTGATCGCGCGCTACGCCAGCGGTCGCGAGCGCATGAAGCTGACCTGGCTGCTCGCGGCCCTGGCGATGCTCGGGCCGTTTTCGATTGACACGTATCTGCCGGCGTTTCCGACGATGCAGGCAGCGCTGCCGGCCACCGAAGTGCAGATGCAGCTGACGCTCACCGTCTACTTTGTCGGCTTCGCCATCGTGTCGCTATTTCACGGCGCGATCAGCGATTCAATTGGTAGAAAACCGGTCATCATTGGCACGATCTTCGTTCATGCACTAGCGTCCGTCGGCTGCGCGTTGTCTGGCTCGATTGAATCGCTGCTGGCGTTTCGCGCACTGCAAGGTTGCTTCGCTGGTGCAGGCTTTGTGGTGGGCCGCGCGGTGGTTCGCGATCTGTTTGAGGGGGACGAGGCGCAACGACAACTGTCCCGCATTTCCATGCTGTTCGCTCTGGCCCCGATTGTTGCGCCGATTCTGGGTGGTTGGCTGGTGGCGCAT
>JAYWAQ010000092.1:0-2432 GCA_043782305.1 Burkholderiales bacterium | reverse complement strand
TTGGCAACGGGACGGCGAGCCGCGAGACCGATCAACTGGCTGCGGATTTGATCAAGCGGCAAGGCGGCGGTATTGTGAAGGCGGTGGTCTCCGAGGCCGGTGCATCGGTGTATTCGGCGAGCGAATACGCGTCGCAAGAGCTGCCGGATATGGATGTCAGTTTGCGCGGCGCGGTGAGCATTGCGCGGCGCTTGCAGGACCCGCTGGCAGAGCTGGTGAAGATCGATCCGAAGTCCATCGGGGTTGGGCAGTATCAGCACGATGTGAATCAATCGCTGCTCGCGAAAAAACTCGACGCGATTGTTGAGGATTGTGTGAACTCGGTGGGCGTGGATGTGAATCTGGCGTCCGCGCCGCTCCTGTCACGCGTCGCCGGATTGTCGGCAAGCAATGCGCGAAATATCGTGACACATCGCGAGCAAAACGGCGCGTTTGCTGATCGTGAGGCGATTCGCAAAGTATCCGGCATCGGCCCGAAAACGTTCGAGCAGTGCGCAGGTTTCTTGCGCATTCGCGAAGGCAGCAATCCGCTTGACGCGAGCGCGGTACATCCCGAGAGCTACGCGCTCGTGCAAAAAATCATCGCGCGGGCAAAGAAACCGCTTGCTGAATTGATCGGCAACGCGAGCGTGTTGAAGGCGGTGCCGGCGAATGCGTTTGCTGCTGAGGGTGTGGGCGAAATCACCGTACGCGACGTACTCGCCGAACTCGAAAAGCCGGGTCGCGATCCGCGCCCTGAGTTCAAGGTGGCCAAGTTCAATGACGGCGTGAACGACATCAAGGATCTGGTCGAGGGCATGATCCTCGAAGGCACGGTGACCAATGTGGCGGCGTTCGGCGCATTCGTTGACATCGGTGCGCATCAGGACGGTCTGGTGCATGTTTCGCAGCTCGCGAACAAATTCGTGAAAGACCCGAAAGACGTGGTCAAGACGGGCCAGATCGTCAAGGTGAAGGTCGTTGAAGTGGACGTCGCGAGAAAGCGCATCGCGTTGACCATGCGGCTGGACGCTGCGTCGGTCGCGCGCGATCCCTCGTCGCAGCCGCGAGGCGGCTCCGAGCGGCGCGATTTTGCCGCCCACAATGCCCGGCAACGCCCTGAACAGGCAAAACCCGATGGCGCAATGGCAGCCGCGTTTGCGTCTTTCAAACGTAAGTAGCACTAAAAAGAGCAACAACGCGCCCTGAGGGGTGATTTTGCCCGTGACCATTGGTCAGCCGGGCAGGGTCGCGATTCTGGTTTGCTCGCATCTGGCTGGTCTCGCACGACGCTGCAGGCTGGCTTTTGATCGATTAGTGAATCAGGGAGTACGTCATGTCTCCACGGAAATTGCTTCTTCAGTTCGCGTCTGCGCTTGCCGTTGTGGTTGCGCTGAATGCGTCTGCCCAGTCAGTCACGGTCGTTGAGTATTACAACAAGACGCTCGACGCACACTTCATCACCGGCCGCAGCGGCGAGCAGACGGCGCTCGACGGCGTTGCTGATTTTCAGCGTACCGGCATGACGTTTCAGGCGACGGCGGTGGCGAGCGCAACGGCCAGTCTGACAAAAATTTGCCGCTTCTACATATCGTCGACCAACCCCTACGTGAGCTCGCATTTCTACGGGCGACAGGGCATCGACTGCGAATCCATTCGCGCACAAAATCTGGCGGGATTTTCATGGGAAGACTATGATTTCGCGACGCAGCAGCCGACGGCTGGCGTGTGCCCGGCGGGGACAGTCGCCATCTTTCGCGGCTTCCGCGCTGCCGCGAATGGCAAGACGTCCAATCACCGCTATAGCGCGAGTCAGGCGACCTACGATTCCGCAGTGCTGGCCGGCTATGTTGGCGAGGGCGCGGCGTTCTGCGTCAGTGCGGCCACCGCAGCAACGCCCGCGAGCGGCGCTTTCGCCACAGCGGTCGGCACCGCAAACGGGACACCAGTCAGCGCGAGCATCGGACCTGCGGGTGGCACGCTGGTCAGCCTGGACGGCAAATTGACGTTGACGGTTCCGGCCAACGCGCTGCCCAGCCCGGTGGCACTGACCATTCAGCCGATCACCAGTCAGGTACCCGGCGCAGTCGGCACCGGTTATCGGTTGCTACCCGATGGACAGACTTTTGCGGTTCCGGTGCAACTTGGCTTCCGGTACGATGATCAGGATGTGGCGGGCACCGTTCCCGAAGCGTTGGGAGTGGCTTATCAGGACGGACAGCGTTTCTGGCGCGTGCTGAAGTCGGTTCAACTGGATCGCAGCAATCGCAGACTGACGATTTCAACGGCGCACTTTACTGACTGGTCGAAGCTTCTGGGGTTCCAGTTGATCCCGGCCACCGCACGTGTTGCCGTCGGGCGCTCGCAGAGTCTGGCGCTGAACTTTTGCGAAACGGTCGACGTTGGTGATGACTTGACCGCGCTGATGAAGCAATGCTCTGCTGAGAGCGGTG
>JAYWAQ010000091.1:0-2432 GCA_043782305.1 Burkholderiales bacterium | reverse complement strand
CAGTCCCAGGCCGGTAAACGATGCGATTTCGGCGTATGCGAGACAAAAGGAGAGTTTCTTGGTATCAGTGAGGAAATTATTGCGGCGCAGTATTTTGGCGCCCACAAAGCGGCTTGGGTTTGTAGCGACGTCGGGTATCGCGGCACTTGCGCTAACCGTGGGTTTTCAGTCTAATATCGTTGCCGCACATGGCGACGTTACTCCGCAGGCAGTGGACGCATCAAAGCTTAAAGCGGTAGGCAAGGAATGGCTTGATACCAATCCTCATCGCGGTGACAAAGCGGCTGTGGAGGTCAACGCGTCGGGCTACGACCAGAACTGCGCGCGCTGTCACGGGCTTGAGGTACTCTCCGGTGGCGTTGCTCCCGATTTGCGCAAACTTGAAGCAGATTGCGGTTCCTTAAAGGAAGAAAAAAAAGCGGGTTGCTTGCGGAGCGGAAGTTGACAACTACTACATGCAGACCGTGCGTCGTGGTCGCTCGCGTACCGGTGCGGTTTACATGCCGCCGTTTGACGACGTGATGTCGCAGGAGGCTGTGTGGGCAATCAAGACATACCTCGAAACACGGCGCACGGAGTGATGTTGGCCCGGCTGCACGAGTGGTCGATCCGCCCTGGTTTTATTGCCGCGGGCGTATTGGCAATGGTGGCTCTCAATGCGACGGCCGGTGCGCTTGACGATGTCAAGGCGCGCGGTCGGATTGCTTTTGGCGTGTACAACGATTTCGCGCCTTTTCACGAAAAAGGCGTAGGTCTTGAAGTAGATTTGGCGAATGCGTTAGCCGCGCAACTGGGCGTAAAGGCCACGATCATGCCCTTTGAGGCGTCTGATGAAAACATTGAGGACGAATTGCGCAACATGGTCTGGAAGGGACATTTTCTTGGATGGGGACCCGCTGACGTGTTGATGCATGTTCCGGTCGCCGCGTCGCTGATGGACTCAGTCAAGCAGGTACGCATTTTCGCGCCCTATCACACCGCGCGCCTTGCCATCGCACACAACGTTTCGCAAATTCCAACGCTGGACTCACTGGCTCGCCTCGGTGATCTAAAAATCGGCGCCGAAATCGCGAGCATCAATTCGGTCTTGATCGGTAGCGCGGAGGACGGAAAGTTCCAGGGAAATTTGCGACACTTCCGTACGCCAACGCTTGCGCTGAAGGCGCTGAAGGCGGGGGAGGTATCGGCGGTGATGGCGACTCGGCGCGAAGTTGAAGCTGCTGTCGCGGGAGACAAGCGATTCGCCGTTTCCGCGGCACCTTTTCCAGAAAATCCGCGCACCACGTGGGCGGTCGGCATGGCGGTGAATCGTGGCAGTGCAGACCATGCTGACGCGTTGGGCAAGGCGCTCGCGACGGTCCGGGACAGCGGCGCGTTAGCCCGAATTTTCGCGAAACACGGAGTCGGCTACATTGCCTCGGATGTGATGCCGCTCAAATGAATTTTTTTGATCTGATTAGATTTGTAAAACCAAAGGAGACGTGATTTATGTCAATTCAAATTGCTATGAAAGTGAATGGCCAGCCTGTCACGGCGAGCGTGCAGCCGTCGATGACACTGGTCGAATTTATCCGTGAACACCTGCGCCTGACCGGCACGCATGTGGGCTGCAACACGTCGCAATGCGGCGCGTGCACTGTGCACGTCAACGGCCGCGCGGTGAAGTCCTGCAACATGCTGGTCGCTCAGGCTCAGGGCGCGGAGGTGATGACCATCGAAGGGCTCGCTGCCGCCAATGGCGACATGCATCCGATGCAGGCGGCGTTCAAGGAACACCATGGCCTGCAATGCGGCTTTTGCACGCCGGGCATGGTGATGAGCGCCTGCGAACTCAAGGGCAAAGTGACGAACCCAAGCGATGAGGAAATTCGCGCTTGTCTCGACGGCAACATCTGCCGCTGCACCGGTTATCAGAACATTGTCACGTCAGTGAAAGCTGGCCTGGCTGCAATGAGCTAAGGAGTCAACAATGAAAACTGACGGCATTGGCGCACGCGTCACGCGCAAGGAAGACCACCGCTTTTTGACCGGCAACGGCCAATACACCGACGACATCATTTTGCCGCGACAAACCTACGCGGCTTTCGTGCGCTCCCCGCATGCGCACGCCACGATCAACGGGATCGATTCGACAGCGGCGGCGGCAATGCCCGGTGTGGTGGCGATTTTCACCGGCAAGGATATCGAAGAGTCAAAGATTGGTGGCCTGCCCTGCGGCTGGGGCATCACAAGCAAGGACGGGACTCCCGCCATCGAACCACCACATCCGATTTTGTGCATCGGCAAAGCGCGCTATGTCGGCGATCATGTCGCCGTCGTAATCGCCGAGACGCCGGAGCAGGCCCGCGCAGCAGCTGACGTCATGGAAGTCGACTACGGCATCCTGCCCGCTGTCGTGAGCACCGGAACCGCGGCCGCCAGCAAGACGGCGG
>JAYWAQ010000090.1:0-6775 GCA_043782305.1 Burkholderiales bacterium | reverse complement strand
GTCGTTTTCCCGCCAGTTTTGGAAGCTGTGCAAGTTGAGTAACCACGGAGTCCGCTCTTCGCGGGCGATAGAAGACCCATAGCGGCTCCAGCGTCAGGCTGCAAAGGCTCACCAGCGGAACGGCATCCGTGAGCGGCTTTTCGCCTGGCGCGAGCGTCGCCATTCCGCCTTGTACAAACCCCACATCTAACGTTTGTTTAGCGTCGCGCAGACGCGCCAGATTTTCGCTAGCTCCCTGAGAATTTTTCAGCTCAAGAGTGACGCCGTGCGTAGCCAGAATTGCCTGATAACGCTTGCCGAAGTCATCGTAAGGGCTCGTTGCGAAACCGGTTGTCATGACGAGTATGTTCGGTGGCGACGGCTTGATGTAGCGCGACGCGATCCAGAACGCGAGCACCAGCAATGCGATTGAGGGCAGGACAACAGTCGCGAGCTCGCGCCATGAGATGTGCGCGAGCTTTGGACGTTTGACATGCAGGTTCAGATTCATGAGTCGTTTGCGAGAGAGTGAACGGGGACCGCAGCGGCATTTTGCTTGATTGTGCAAATTTGCGTATACACCTCATGGTTCGTCTTGAACCAGCGGATCGGCATTAACGCGCCTCTGGTGCACACTTGCAGCAATTGACGCGACTGGCGTTACTGAATCGGGTTTGAGCAATCGGCATGAGCGACACACCAATCGAAGCTTCGGCGAATGCGAAAAAGAGCGTCTGGCGCTGGATCCCTACGCTCTATTTCGGGCAGGGCATTCCGTACGTCGCAGTGATGACGCTTGCGGTGATTCTGTACAAGAACATGGGCGTGTCGAATACGGACATCGCGCTCTACACGAGCTGGCTATATTTGCCGTTCGTGATCAAGCCGCTATGGTCACCATTCGTCGACATGTTCCGCACCAAGCGCTGGTGGATCGTGTGGCTGGAGCTGTTGATTGGAGCGGCCTTCGCGTTGGTTGCTCTAACCATTCCGGGCGACAATTTCTTTCGGATTACGCTCGCGATATTTTGGCTGCTGGCTTTTAGCGCGGCGACGCATGACATCGCCTCTGACGGGTTTTACATGCTCGGTTTGCGGCAGCACGAGCAGGCTGCGTACGTTGGTATTCGCAGCACCTTTTTCCGGCTGTCGATGATCACGGGGCAGGGTGGCCTGGTTTACCTCGCCGGAAAACTCGCGACGATCACGGGTAATGTGACGACGGCGTGGTCCATTGTTTTCTATGTACTTGGCGCAATGTTCGCGTCGCTCTTCGTGTATCACAACGTGATGCTGCCGCGTCCGGCGAACGACGTAGCGACGATTGACGACGGTCAGATTGGCAAGACATTCGTCGCCATCTTCGCGAAGTTCCTGAAGAAAAAGGACATCGTAACGATTCTCGCGTTTTTGCTGCTGTATCGATTCGCCGAGGCGCAACTGGTGAAGATAGCCCCGGTATTTCTGCTCGACAAAATGGACAAAGGCGGGCTTGGTTTGTCCACCGAGAACGTTGGCCTGCTTTACGGAACGATTGGGGTAGCCGCGTTAACAGTTGGTGGACTGCTGAGCGCGTATCTGATTTCGCGTCACGGCATGAAGCGCTGGCTGTGGATCATGGCGCTCGCGATCAATGTCCCGAACGGGGTGTACATCTATCTCGCGATGGCGCAGCCAACCGATATTTACCTGATCGGAACGCTCGTGGCGACGGAGCAATTCGGATACGGATTTGGCTTCACTGCGTACGTGCTGTTCATGATCATGACGGCGACGGGTGAGCACCAAACCGCGCACTACGCGATCTGCACCGGTTTCATGGCGCTGGGCATGATGTTGCCGGGGATGGTGAGCGGTTGGCTGCAGTCAGAGTTGGGTTACGCTAACTTCTTCATCTGGGTGTGCGTGGCGACTCTTCCGAGTTTCTTTGTGACTGGGTTGATCAAGGTGGATCCGGCCTTTGGAACGAAGCGGGACTGAGCCAGATTTTCAATCGAAGTCGAACCTATTCCCCTATTAAAACTCCTTGTTTCGGCGCGCATCAGCCATTTTCTGCGGTATGGAGTATTCAATGTCCCCTCAAACGTCCAGCGTGTCGATTTTTTCGTTTGTTTCACAGTTCAAGCGCGCATTTTTTATAGGAGCTTGTGTGATCAATAGTTTTAGTCCTGCCGGTGCTGCCGATGCGCAGTCATCGGCCGGTTATCAGCTGCCGCCCGCGCCTTTGCAGGCTATCGTGGAGCAACTGCGTGCGCCAACCGTTAATCTGAGCCCGCGACGTGATTTGGCGCTCATGGTGAAGACGCCGTCGCTGCCCAGCATCACCGAGGTGGCGCAGCCAGAGCTTAAGCTCGCCGGGTTACGCATCAATCCGCGCACTTACAGTCAGAGCAGGTTTTCGTTTGGTGAGGACGCCTGGCTCTTCGAGATTGACTCTCGCAAAGAGGTACGGCTCAGCGGGCTCCCGAATAATTTGAAGCTGGCGAGCCTGGCGTGGTCCCCCGATCAGCGATCAATCGCGTTCACTCATCTTTCGGAGGCAAGCGGCGTTGAGCTTTGGCTCATTGATATCGCGAGTCGTTCAGCAAAAAAAGTCTCCATGCAGCCGCTCAACACGGTTTATGGGCGAGGATTTAGCTGGATGCCGGACAGCAAGAATTTGCTCGTGCGTTTGCGTCCGCAGGGGCAGGGCGCAGCTCCTGTGGGTGCGCTGATTCCACAAGGGCCGAATTCGCAGGACGCCCTGGCCGGTGGCGCGCAGCGACAAATCCGCACGCTACAAGATCTGCTCAAGAACGAAAACGATGCGCAGATGTTTGATCACTACACGCTCGTGCAACTGGCGATCATCGATCTCTTGGGAAACACAAAAAATGTTGGGAACGCAGATCGTTTCGCGGGTGTCAGCGTGTCACCCGACGGAAAATATCTGCTTACGCAATCCATCGAGCGTCCGTACTCCTACATCGTCGAATCGAGATCGTTTCCGCATCGCATTGAAGTCCGTGATCTGACCGGAAGCACGCCCGGAAATGTCGTTCAAACGGTCGCGAAACTGCCGCTGGAAGAGGGCCTGCCGCCGGGTAACGATTCGGTGTCGACCGGTGTTCGCGACATTAGCTGGCGCGCAGATGTGCCAGCAACGCTCGTGTGGGCGGAGGCGCTGGACGATGGCGACCAGGCGAAAGCCGTCGAGTTTCGCGACAGCGTGCTCATGCAGTCTGCGCCGTTTACCGAGAAGCCGCGGGAGCTGATCCGGCTTGCTACGCGCTACTCGGGTACGCAGTGGGCACGGGGTGATCTCGCCATCGTTTCCGAGTACTGGTGGAAAACGCGCGCAGTGAAGTCGTGGCGTGTCGCTCCGGACGTTCCGGAGAAGGCGGCTGATGTGCTGGCGAATTTTTCGAGTGAGGATCGCTACAGCAACCCCGGAACGCCTGCCATGACGATGGACGCTACGGGCCAGTCGCGTCTGTTGATGACACCCGACGGTGAGTCGATCTTTCTTGATGGGCCGGGTGCGTCAAGCGAGGGGGATCGGCCGTTTGTTGATCGCTTCAACTTAAGCACGAAATGGAAAGATCGTCTGTTCCAGTCCGCTGAGCCGACGTATGAAGAGGTCATTGCGCTGCTGGATAACGAAGGCAAGCGCATCCTCACGACGCGCGAAACACCGACCGAGCGCCCGAACTATTACCTGCGTGACTTGCGAGCACCCTCCGATAAGCAGCTCACGCAACTGACTACTTTTCCGCACCCCACACCGCAACTGGCAAACATTCAGAAAGAGCAGATTCGCTACAAGCGTGCTGATGGCGTTGACCTCACGGCGACGCTATTTTTGCCACCAAATTACGATGTCAAACGCGATGGTCCGCTGCCCATGTTGATGTGGGCTTACCCGCAGGAATTCACGACCGCCAACGCGGCAAGTCAGGTGACTTCATCACCGTATCGCTTCAACAACGTCAGCTACTGGGGCCCGCAGGCGATGCTCGCGATGGGCTACGGCGTGCTCGACCGAATCTCGGTACCTATCGTCGGTGAGGGTGGCAAGGAGGCCAATGACACGTATCTGCCGCAGCTCATCGCGAGCGCGGAGGCAGCGATCAACGAGGTAGTGAAACGCGGCGTGGCAGATCGCGATCGCATCGCCATCGGCGGCCATTCCTACGGAGCATTCATGACCGCGAATTTGCTCGCGCACACGCGCCTGTTCCGCGCGGGCATCGCGCGCTCCGGTGCGTACAACCGTACGCTCACGCCGTTCGGTTTCCAGGCGGAAGAGCGCACGTACTGGAAAGCGAAAGAAACCTACAACACGATGTCGCCGTTTAATTTCGCCGACAACATCAAAGACGCGTTGCTCATGATTCATGGCGAGCAGGACAACAATCCCGGCACGTTTCCAGTTCAAAGCGAGCGACTGTTTCAGGCGATCAAGGGCCTTGGTGGTACCGCCCGGCTGGTCATGCTGCCGAACGAAAGCCACGCATATCGCGCCCGTGAATCCATTTCGCAGATGCTGTATGAGACGAATTTGTGGCTGGAAAAATACGTTAAGAACGCGAAGCCCCGTGAGGCTGGTGCGGACAATAAGCCTGTGAAGTAACGAGCTGGCGGGCCTGGCGAGTGGCAGGCACGCGGCACAATGGCAGCATGACTGTCCGTAAAAATCATCTCGACGCGATAGCGATTTCAATACTGCTCGCCTGCTGCGTTTTCTGGGGTTTCCAGCAGGTGCTGGTGAAGGCGACGATTCCTGAAGTGCCACCGGTGTTGCAGGCGTTCATTCGCTTTGCCGGCGCGACGATGATCTTGTGGATTTGGTGCGTTGCACGCGGCATTCGCCTGTTCGAGCGCGATGGTTCGATGATTGCTGGACTTGTCGCCGGTGTGCTGTTCGCAGCAGAATTTGCGGCTCTGTTTATCGGACTCAAATACACCAGCGCTTCCCGACTTACGGTGTTCGTGTACACCTCGCCGCTGTGGGTCGCCGCCTTGCTCCCGTTCTTCGTGAAAGCAGAGCGACTACGGCCATCGCAATGGTCAGGTGTTGCTTGCGCATTCGTTGCGGTCTTGTTCGCATTGCGTGAGGGTTTCACAGCGGCGGCGCATGGGCCAGAGGTGTGGATGGGCGACTCGCTCGCGCTTCTGGCGGGAATGCTCTGGGGCCTCACCACAGTCGTGATCCGGTCGACCAGTCTTGCGCGAACATCGGCAGAAAAGCTGCTTTTCTATCAGGTCGGAGTGAGCACGGTGACGTTGCCATTCCTGTCGCTGGCCATCGGCGAAACATGGCGCTTTCACTATAGTGCGTTTGCCTGGGCGTCGCTCGCGCTGCAGACGGCCGCCGGTGCGTTCGCGAGTTACCTTGCATGGATGTGGATGCTCGGGCGCTACCCTGCTACGAAGATCTCGGTGTTCGTTTTTCTCACACCAATGTTCGCCCTTGTATTTGGTGCATTGTGGCTTGACGAGGCCGTGACGGCCGGGCTGGTCGTTGCGCTGGCATTTGTGGCGATGGGCATTGTGCTGGTCAATCGGCGGCCTAAGGTTTAACGGGTGATGGCGTCATTGCGCATTTTTGGCAACGACGACAAGGAATGAATCGTTCAATCAGCCAGCGCGATGCGCGCGGCTTCTTCAACGGAAAGGGCGGTACCGTCGCTCATCAATTTTTTTAGCTCGGTTTTCGAAAATACGCCTTGCAAGGCTGCCAGCGCAAGATTGTGCACACGTTTTTCGTTCGGTTGACGAGGATGATTTTTTGTCGAGCAAATCGCATCGCCGCAACCCAGCACGAGCGCGGAAGTTTTCGCATGCCCTCGTTTGAACGCAAGTAGTGAAAAGGCGTCGAGACGCACCCAGAGGCTATCGCCGCGAGATTTAAATGGAACGCACTCGCGCGACCACGCAAGCGCTTCGTCAAGCTCGCCCAGCTCGGTCAAAGCGGCCCCCAAGTTTCCGAGCGCAAAATAATAGGCTCGCGACCCAATGCTGTGGGCCTTGACGAGTATCTCGCGTCCCACCTTGACAGCGTTTAGAAGATCGCCGACGCTCGCTGACAATAGTTCCGCAAACACGAGGGTGATCAGTTCATGATTGACGTCATTAGCCTGTACCGCCAGCTCATGAACGACCCGGTTGCATGCGCGAGCTCGTTGCAAGTCGCCCCGCAACCAAAAATAGTGGCTCGTGCTAGCCATCACCCGCAATCGAAGCGCCGTGTTCTCGACAGTACGTGCCGATGGTTCACGCCGCTTCCAGTCGTAGTAACCGCTTCGCGATACTCCCAGCGTGCGCGCGGCAACCGCCGTGGTGCCATGACAATGCACCAACGGAGCGCTTCTGGGCGAGTCTGAAGAAAGAACAGGTGCATCATCAACATTACAAATAGCGCGCCGAGGCACGCGCTGACATCTTCGATTACATCGAGACGTTCTACAGCACGATCCGACGGCACAGTGCGCCGGGTAATCTTTCCGCCATGGATTTCACTCGGTCATTCGTCAACCGATTAAACAAGAAGTTGGTTTGATCGACATTCCAACAACGCCAGTTCATGGCATCCGGTTTTGTGAGCCTCTCCAGTCGGTTGAAACGGAGCTTGTCCACGCTCTGGAAGCGTCAGGTCAGCTCTCATTTGTGATGATTAGATGCCTCGCCGACCATCGCGTATTCGATGGCTTCCTCCCGTCGCATGCTCCGCCCGGCGTCGACCTGTTGTGCATACACGCGCTCGTCCAATGTAGAGCGGGTGGACGCCAGCGCGAGTTCGTAAGCCTGTCTGACT
>JAYWAQ010000089.1:0-6775 GCA_043782305.1 Burkholderiales bacterium | reverse complement strand
GTCATTCATACCGTCGGCTCGCGAACACCCACCGTGCGCGACAATAATGCGGCGGCAACCAGCGACATCGTAGCGCTAACCATAAACGCCGCCGTCGGACTAACACGTGTCCACATCCAGCCGAATAGTGCCGAAGCGGGCAGCAGCATGAGTCCGCTCACGAGGTGAAACCAGCCGAAGGCGGTGCCGAGTTGTGCCTTTGGCGCCAGCTCCGCGATCATTGCTTTTTCTGCGCCTTCGGTGGCGGCGATGAAGATGGCGTAGCCGACGAACAGCGCAATCGTGGTCGCCAGCGTTTGCGGCAACAGGCCGAACGCGGCGAACAGCACGGCGTAAATCACCCACGCGACGCACAACATTCTGGAGCGGTTCAATGTGTCTGACCACGCCGAAAGCGGTGTCGACAGTACCATCGCCAACGCTGAAAATCCGGCCCATAACAGCGGAATTTGCGCGTCGGTGAACCCCGTTTCCTTCGCTCGCAAGAGCAGGAACATATTGCTCGCCTGCGACAGCGTGAACACGGCGAGCGCGACGAGATAACGCTTGAGCGGCGCGGGCAAACTCTTCCACTGCCAATCGATTTTGTTGCTGGTCAGCGCTACGCCCGGCGGCTCCCGCAGCATGAGCACGAGCAGCACGCACAACACGCCGGGCACGATGGTCATGAGGATGACGTCACGCACGCTCCAGCCCGCAGCGAGCAGCGCGGCGGCGGCGAGCGGGCCGACCACTGCGCCCGCGTGATCCATGCTGCGGTGAAAGCCGAAGGCGAGGCCGCGCCGATGGGGCTCGACGCTCGCCGCGAGCAGGGCGTCGCGTGGACTGGAGCGCAGGCCTTTGCCGATGCGGTCGCCCATGCGCAGCAGGAGCACCACGGGCGTGCTGCTGGCAAACGCGATCAGCGGGCGGGCGAGCGCGGGCAGCAGGTAGCCGAACAGCAAGAAACCCTTGGCTTTCTGGGTGCGGTCGTAGAAGTAACCGGACACCAATTTCATCAGCGCGGCGGTGGCGTTCGCTGCGCCTTCGATGATGCCGAGCGCCTGTGCGCCGACGGCGAACGTTGCCGCGAAGAAGAGCGGCAGCAACGGATAGATCGCATCGGACGCAGCGTCGTTCAAGAAACTCACCGCGCCCAAAAACCAGACGGTGCGCGGCAGTTTGAAGATGGCGTTCAGCATGCGTTGATAATACCGAGCTTCCGCCAACCCCTGTGACCGATGCGCGCCTTATTTCACGCTGATCCGAACGAACAGTCGCGCACTTTGGTGGGCGCGTTTTGGGTGTTGCTGCTCTGCGCTCTGGTTGCCTGGGCATATGTGCGCACGGCGGCGGTGACGGAAGATGCGTTTATCACCTTCCGCGTCATCGACAACGCACTCAATGGCTATGGCCTGGTGTGGAATGCCGGCGAACGCGTGCAGGTTTTTACGCATCCGTTGTGGGCACTTTTGCTGCTTGCCTTCAGTGCAATGGGTGCGAATATTTTTCATACGGCGTTGGCGATTTCGCTCGTACTCACCCTCATTTGCGTGGCGCTGATTGTGCGCAATTCGGCAGGGCGGTGGACGGCGCTTTGGGCGGTGCTCGCGCTCCTGCTGTCCGAGGCGTTCGTCGAGTATTCGAGTGCGTCGCTGGAGAATGCTTTAGCGCATGCATTGGTGGCTGCACTGGTCGTGTCCTGGGTTCGCTTTGCCGCCGAATCGGGGCGGCGCGTTTGGGTTGTTGCACTGTGCGCCGGGCTGCTGGTGATTACGCGGCACGACTTTGCGGTATTGGCCGGACCTGCGACGCTTGCGCTGCTTTTCCGTTCGCGGGGGCGTGATCGGTGGCTAGCGCTCTTTGCAGCTGCGCTACCGCTTGTGCTCTGGAGTATTTTGTCGCTCGTGTATTACGGCAGTCTTTGGCCGAACAGCGCTTATGCCAAGCTCAACAACGGCATGTCGATGGCCGAGTCATTGGCTGCAGCTGAGCCGTACTTTCGCGACTTGATCAAGTACGACGCGGTGACCGCGCTGGTGATCGTTGTTGCCGCCATTCGTGGGCTGCTGCAAGGCTCGTGGCGCATGCGCCCGCTCGCTTTCGGACTGCTGCTTTATGTGATCTACCTTGGCAGTGCTGGTGGTGATTACATGGGTGGACGGCTGTTTTCTGCTCCGTTCGTGATGGCGGTCGCGATGCTCGCTCTAAATGTGCGGTTGCGCTGGTGGTGGAACGCGCCGGCCTGGATTTTGGTGACGCTCATACTGGGGTTGCATCAAGGCTCTATCGTCAAGGACGTGCATCCGCATGCCGAGCAGCGCCCAATGAGTCAACATGCGTGGATGTACCCGTTCACCGGCTGGTTGGCAGAGACGCGACGTGCAGATTTCAGCAATATGCCGTGGGCTGAGCAGGGGCTCAAGGCGCGCGCCGAGAAGCACGAGGTGGTGGCGAAGTGCGCCGTTGGGCTCTATGGATTCAACGCGGGGCCGAGCGTGCGTATTGTCGATCCACTGGCGATTGGTGATGGGTTTTTGTCGCGCCTGCCATCGAAGAAGCCGTCGTATCCAGGTCACTTTGAACGGGCATTTCCCGAGGGTTATCTCGATACCGTCACGAGTGGAACAAACCAGTTGCGCGATCCGTCGCTACGAATACTTTACGAACACATTCGACTTGTGGAGGCCGCCCCGCTGTTCGATTCGGCAAGGCTTACCGCCATCTGGGCGTTGAACACCGGCGAGGCGAAAGAACTAGCAACACGTGCCAGCTACGACCCTAACGCGACGTACGCGCCAGGGTTCGCGAAAACTTCCACGGATCGTTTGTCCTGCATGGGGCAACTAGACCCGTTGCTGACCGTTCGCTTGAAATAGCAGCGACTTACTGTTGCTGCGGTTGCACTGGAATGCGCCCTTTCTCGCGCTGTGGCTGCTCGGCGGCAGGTCGAGCTTCCGGAGCACGAATTTGTTCTGCAGCGCGTGGCGGTTGAGGTTGCGCTGGCGCGGGTGCCAACGAGCGTTGCTCAACGACAGGTTGCGGTGGGCGCGGGGCGACCGGCGCTTGCGGTGCGACCGGCGCGCGGCGCTCGATTTGAGCGGGTTGCGCGGGTGGCATCGCCTGTTGCGGCTGAGCAGGTTGTGGCGGCGCGCGATACTCAGTCGGCGCTTGCCCTCGCTGCGGCTCAACACGTTGTTGAATGGGGCGTTCGCGACGATCCTTTGGCATCGGTATGGCCGCTTCGCCGAGCCCAGGGTTTTGCGTCGCCGGTGCGGGTCGCTGAACTTGCGGGCGCGCGACCACGGGGTTCGGATCCTGCCAGACACGTGGCTGTGCGACGCCAGCGTTAGGCGCAAAAGGGATGGCTTGGGTCGCAGCTGCTCCCGGTGCACGTTCGCGCACGATTTGCGGCATCGACACGACAGGGTTCGGATCGACGCGTCGGCCCTGCTGTTGCGGGGCAGCGGTCGCACCGACCACCGACGAGCCCATCGAGCGTCCCGGTTGCGTCTGAAATTGTGGCAATACTTCACCCATGCGAGCCGGTGGCGCACTACGAATGTCGCGCTCGGCAATGTTCCTCACCAGATTCTGGGCAACCGGCCGCCCCGCGATAAACGCAGCGCCAGCCACCGCCGTGATCGCGCCGGGAATCGCCGCATGCATGTAGTTGCGCGGACGCCACGGCTCCTCTGCAATGTTTCTCACGTACGGACGATTGACCTGACGCCAGTAGTTCGGCGTGTAGCTGTACCAAGGGACGAATGGCTCGTTCCAGCCAAGCGGCACCCACGAATAAGTCGGGCCGACGCTCGCGTTCACGCTCCAGCCATCGCCACCGAAAAATGTCACCAGCGCAGGCGCGTAGACCGGGCGACCCACGTAGGTGCCGGGGCTCCATGCCCAGCGGTTGCCAACGCGTACCCAACGACCGTAATGCGACGGCGCGAAGCCCCAGGGCGCATCGTCCACCCATGTCCAGCCCCACGGCTGCACCCAGCTCCAGCGGCCATAACGGTAGGGTGCCCAGCCCGCGGCGACGGTGGTGGGATACCAGATGCGCCCGTATTCGTAGTCGGTGTCCCAATTGCCGTACTGATCGAGCTCGCGCGCGCCGACCATCCATTGATCAACACCGCCGCCGTTGCCGCTGGCATACCGGTCATAGCGTCGATCACGCGCGCTTGCCCAGGCTTCGAAGCCGCCGCTCATGGAACCCGCAGCGAAACGGTCAAACCGCGCACCGTTAACGTCGATCACCAGACTGTTGCCACGATTGACGATCACGGGTGCGCCGTTGATGCGGGCTTCCGCTTGTCCACCACGCACGGTGATCGCCGCTGGCGCGTTCGACAGTGCCGCAGAAACGACGTAGAAGCCGGGTTGCAGAAAAGAAATCTCGGCGGTTTGATTGTCGCTTTGGGTGATGACGCGCATCGAATCCTGCTGCTCCCAGGCGCGGATGCGTACCGCCATCGCACCCTGCGAAATCCGCGCGACGATGCTTTGATCATCAAAGCGTTCGAAGTACACGTTTGTTCCGCCCGCGAGCCATAGCTGAATGGCACCGACGTCAAGCTCAGCGCGGCCACCCTCGCTCACATACAGGTTGTCACCCGCCGTGATCGCGTAGTTGCGCGAAATCGGTCGCCAGTCCTCGCGCTCGTTGGCGAGTTGAACGTCACCCGCGAATTCGGATAGACGAGCGACGCGGCCGGGCGCGTCAGCCGATGCTGCCGTCAGCATGACCACCGTAGCGAATACGGCGGCGGTGAGACGCTGCCACGTGAGACTGAAAATATTCATGTTGATCATCGCTGTTGTGCTCCGGGTGGCGTGTGCCAACGACCGTGGATAGAGCTTTGGTAACGTGTCACGACAAGTGCCAGTTGACGGGGGCAACCCTAGCGGGCTGGGTGGGTTTGGATAGTCCATCAGCTGATTACTGTATATTAAAACAGTTTTTCTCCAAATTGTTTCTTCCTTGTCACTCGCCATCACCTACAGCCGTGCCCTCGCTGGATTGCATGCCGAACTCGTTACCGTTGAGGTTCACCTCGCCAACGGGTTGCCTGCATTCAATCTGGTCGGTTTGGCCGACACGGAGGTACGCGAAAGCAGGGATCGCGTGCGCGCGGCGATCCAGACCGCAGGATTCGAATTTCCCGTACGAAAGCTCACCGTTAATTTGGCTCCGGCTGAGTTTCCAAAAGAATCAGGTCGCTTCGATTTGCCGATCGCGATTGGCATTTTGGTGGCCAGTGGTCAGCTCCCAGCGGCGCGATTGAAGGGCCTGGAATTTGCAGGTGAGCTGGGGCTGAACGGCGATTTGCGCCCTGTGCGCGGTGCGCTCGCGATGGCATTGGCGGCGGCGCGTACGGGCAACACGCTGGTGTTACCGGAAGCCTCGGCGCAAGAGGCTTCCCGTGCCAAGAGCGCGACCGTTCTCGCCGCTAAAACGTTGCTCGAAGTGGCCGCTTACATGACCGGTCGCCACCAGCTCCCGACACCGCTCATCGACACCGACGCGGAGGTCACGGTTTATCCCGACTTGCTCGACGTGAAGGGCCAAAGTCAGGCGAAACGCGCGCTTGAAATTGCGGCGGCAGGGCGTCACAGTCTGCTCATGATGGGCCCGCCGGGAACCGGGAAAAGCATGCTGGCGCAACGGCTGCCGGGCATTTTGCCGCCGATGAGCGAAGACGAAGCGACAGAGAGTGCGGCAGTGTTATCGCTTGTAGGCAAGTTCAGGACAGAATCGTTCGGGCAGCGGCAGGTGCGCTCGCCTCACCATACGGCCAGTGCGGTCGCACTCGTAGGTGGTGGCAGTGATCCGCGACCTGGCGAAATTTCGCTCGCGCACCACGGTGTCTTGTTTCTCGACGAACTTCCTGAGTTCGACAGACGAGTTTTGGAAGTTTTGCGAGAACCGATGGAGAGCCGCGTGATTCACATTTCACGCGCGACGCGGCAGGTGACCTACCCGAGTAATTTCATGCTGGTCGCAGCGATGAATCCCTGCCCTGACGGCTATTTCGGCAGCAACATTGCGGCGCGTCCGTGTCGCTGCACACCCGATCAAATCGCGAGGTATCGCAGCAAGATTTCAGGCCCGTTGCTGGATCGGATTGATCTGCAAATCACTGTGCCTACCGTTGCCACGGAATCTCTGCGCGCGGCGGCCGATGGCGAGTCCTCCGCCACCGTCCGTGTGCGGGTGATTGCGGCGGCTGAGCGACAGCAACAGCGTCAGAAAAAGGCGAACGCCGACTTATCCTCGACAGAATTGGACGTTCACTGCGCGCTAGATGAGCCTGGTTCAGCACTGTTGCAGCAGGCCGCCACGAGGCTGGGACTGTCCGCCCGCGCACACCACCGAATTTTGCGGGTAGCGCGCACTATTTCTGATCTGGCAGGTGCCGAGCGAATCGCACTTGGGCATGTCGCAGAAGCCGTTGGGTATCGCAGAATGGACACTTAAGCCAAATAGCGGTGCAATTGTGTCAATTGATAGCGACTCTGTGTTGACATTTTCGCGCAGGACAAGTAGAGTTCGTCTTGGACGTTTCGTCTCCTGCTTGTCCTCCCTGAGCGGGTGCTTTGCGGGGTACCGTACAGCATTGAGCCCCTGTTTGATTGCCACTCAGGGGCTTTTTCTTGATATTCAGGCTTCTGATGCTTCGACAGGTAATGGTTCTTTGTTCAACCACAGGTTGAACGTTGCCGCGCATTCCTTCATGCCCATGCCCGTGTGCGCCGAGAACAGAATGATCTCGTCACGCTCGGCAATCAG
>JAYWAQ010000088.1:0-6806 GCA_043782305.1 Burkholderiales bacterium | reverse complement strand
AAGCAAGTTAAGTTGAGATAGGCGCTAGTTTGCCTGAAATTCGAATTTGTTGCTAGATGACGACAGCTTTTCTCGGGTTATTCTGATGACTGTCAGAGAGCGGAAAGAGTGCCTTGTCGAACAGCAACTTTTTCCTCAGAGCTTTATAATGCTTGGGCTTAACGCACAAAATGGCCAAAGTTGACTCTGCCAAAACTATCGCGGAAGCCCCAAAGGAAAGGCCATTACAGCCAAAAGCTGTAAAAACATCCCATCGGGTAACAATAGTCGGGAGAGTCAGACGCTTAAGCGAAGATAGCCGCAATTTCGCCGTATTTAAGCTTTCCTACGCGACGAAGCATCACTTCGTTCTTTGGCGAAATCACCAGCGTGAACGGCAATACGCCTTGTGGGTTACCCATCGTTTTCACAGCTTCCAGCCACGCCGCGTCGCCCAAAAGAATCGGATAATTAATCGCCAATTCTTTGGCAAACCGCTCCACCGGCGCACGCCGATCCACGGCAATGCCGACAAATTGCAGGCCCTTAGCAGCGAATTCTCGCTGCGCTTTGACAAATTCCGGCATTTCCTCGCGGCACGGGCCACACCAGGTCGCCCAGAAATTGACGATGAGCGTCTTGCCTTGCCATGTCGACATCGGCGTCGTCTTGCCGTCAAGCGCTTCAAAGCTCGCGGTCAGAAGCTTCGCCTCGTCGCCCTTGACCGCCCCCCGCGTCAGCCACCAATGACCGCCCCAAGCACCTGCGCCGCAGGCGGCGACGGCGGCGGTACCCAAAATCAAAGCCCGTTTTCCCGACGACATCGGCTGGTCAGAATCGGGCAACGCACTCACACTCATTGGCTCACCTGCGGCTTGAACTGATTCTTGAGACTCGCGGGCTGTAGCTCTTTTGGCGATGAATTTTTCGCGCCTGCAACCAACGAAAACAAGCGCTTCGTAGGCGGATAGCAAATACCTGCAACCTCGGAGCATCCCTGAAATACGAGCTCCAATTCGGCCTTTGTTGCCGCCACAGGCACAAGCTCGAGGACAAACGCCTTGTCAAATACTGTCGTTTTGCCAAACGTGGGGTCGTTTTTGACTTTACCCTTATCCTGCGCCAGCTTGTTCAATTTGGGCATCACCGCCGCCCCAACATCCTTGCCGTCCACCCGGAATTCGAAGCGATCCCGATACAGATAATGGCCTGGCATCACGTCAACCTGAAGAGCCAATTTGCCCCCCACAAAGCTCGCCGTCACTGGAAACGCCTCATCGACGGGCAGCGGCCCGTCCGAAGCGGCAGCCCATGCGGCTGGCGCCATAAAAGCCACAGCGCAAAAAATTGCGATCAAGGCGACAAATCGTCCGGCACTTTTAGGCGATGTTGCTGTCATACTAACGACATATTGAGCTGACCGCTTTGGCTGATTTGGGCAACTGATTTGCCCAGATGAAGTGTCGGAAGCGCAGGCGTTGGAGATGTTCATGCCACTCGTTTTACTTGGTATTTTGTTGGTGTTGCCGATATTGGACATCTACGCGACGATCCGGTTCGCCGAATCGCTCAATGTTCCGGCGCTGGCGCTCTTCGTGCCTGGATTCGTCTTCGGATTTTTGCTCATGAAGCGCGAAACCAGCACACTCAAAGCGCGTTTCGTGAACGCCCTGCAAAGTATGTCACTACCTGGCGTCGTATTCGATAGCGGTCGCCGCATGCTCGCCGCGGTACTGTTTCTCTTCCCAGGCTTCATGAGCGACATTTTCGCGCTTTGTCTGCTGCTGATTCCAAGCCGCGCATCGCCGCAGGTTGCCACCGCTTCGTCCGCGCCGAGCGGGCCGAAGGTGATGGATGGTGAATTTCGGCGGGTCGAGTAACGCGTCACCGGTGACCGTTAGCTCGGTAAACGGCCCCGCGCAACAATCCAGTCGTCTGTCACCTCGACCAAACCCGAGCGAGTGGGATCGAGCTGCTCCGTGAGTCTGGCGTAGAAGCGGGCTTGTTCCGCGCCGCTCTCACTGGTTTCTACCGCCCTCATGTAATAGCTATTCAGTTCGGACGCGGCATCGGCCGAACCCGTTGAGGCCATTGATTGCAACTGACCGATCAATTGACTGCGCAGCGTTTCAGCGAGCTCGGGATCAGTCGCCGACGACGCGGCAAATAGTAAATCGCGACCACGCACTGACGCGTAGAGCGTCGCGTCCTGAAAACCGGCATTCGCGAGCATCATGGTCCATCGGAAAATCGCCCATTCGAGCGCCTGGTGCGACGCGATGTCGGCACCGAAGCGCTCGGAACACGGCGGTGGGCGCGTACCGTCCGTGTTGTCGCGCTGCGACGCTAGCGGCCCCGCCGACGCGCACCAACTGGCTGCGCCGATCAGTTCAACCACCGCATCGAGATCGCCCTCTTCCGCCAGAATGCGCAAGTCCCGTGCACGATCAATGTTCGCCTCGTTGCGCTCGGCGGAAGCAATATCAATACTCCAGACACTTTCCCACTGCGCCGCAAGTGCAGCAAATGGAAACGCCAGCGATGCTGAAACAGTCTGGGTCGTTTCTCTGGATTGCGACGTGCGAGACAAATCCCCCAGCGAATGGGGCAAAACGAAACTACCGGGATTGCGTGGAGCTTCGGATTGATGACTATCCAGCCATCCGATTAGGCTCAGCAGCAGACCGACTGCTAGCACAAGTACGATCACTGCTTGGTGCCACTCGAGCGAACGGAGTCTTTGCTGATTTCCGGCAGCGGTCGTTGACATGGGCTGCGAGCCTTGCGGTCATGCAATTTCATGAGTTTACGCCGACTGTTGGCTACGTCCTTGGCGCGGTCTACCGAGACTCGCCTAACGCACCCGCCGCACCAACAACCAAGCCCCAATCAAAATCATCGGCACACACAACCACTGCCCCATCGTCATCCCAAATGACAGGAAGCCAAGAAACGCATCCGGCTCGCGGAAGAATTCTGCGGTGGAGCGCAGCACGCCGTAACCCACGAGAAAAGCGCCCGAAACGCGTCCCAAAGCGCGCGGCTTGCTGGAATAAATCCACAGAACGATGAACAGCAAGACGCCTTCCAGCGCGAACTGATAGAGCTGCGACGGGTGGCGTGGAATTTTGTCGACCGTCGGGAAAATCATCGCCCAGGGCAGCGACGGATCGGCCGCTCGCCCCGGTAGTTCTGCGTTGATGAAATTACCAATGCGGCCCGAGGCCAGACCCAGCGGCACAAGCGGCGCGATAAAATCCAGAACGCGTAGAAATTTCCGCTCCGTACGCCGCCCGTACAGCCACATCGCAAAGATCACGCCGAGCAAACCACCGTGAAAGCTCATGCCGCCTTGCCAAACGGCGAAAATTTCAAGCGGGTTGCTCAAGTAATAACCGGGCTTGTAGAACAGGCAGTAGCCAATCCGGCCGCCCAAAACCACGCCCAGAATCCCGGAGAGCAGCAACTCGTCGACATCGGCTGGCTTCCAGCCCTGCAGAATCTGTTTTCGGGCGCGATACTGACCTAGCACCATGAACAGCACGAAGGCAGCGAGATAGGTCAGGCCGTACCAGCGAATGGCGAGCGGGCCAATTTGTAACGCGACGGGGTCGATTTCAGGATGGATCAGCCTAGTCGCCAAGTGTAGTGCGGCCTAAAATCCTGCCAACACACATTTGTCTACCCACTTGAGTTCATTTATGACGTTTAATCGCCGCAGCAAAATCATCACGGCCGGCATCGCCCGTTCACCCAACCGTTCGATGCTTCGCGCGGTCGGCTTTGGTGACAACGATTTCGACAAACCCATCGTCGGTGTCGCCAATGGTCACAGCACGATGAATCCGTGCAACGCGGGCATTCAGCCGCTGGCTGACCGTGCTGTCACGGCGATTACTGCTTCGGGCGGCATGCCACAAATGTTCGGCGTGATCACGGTGACCGACGGCATCAGCATGGGCACCGAGGGCATGAAGTATTCGCTGGTGTCGCGCGAAGTCATCGCGGACGCGATTGAGACGGCCACGCAAAGCCAGATGATGGACGGCGTGCTGGTGCTCGGTGGTTGCGACAAAAATATGCCCGGCGGCATGATCGCGATGTGCCGCATGAACATTCCCGCGATTTATTGCTATGGTGGCACCATCAAACCGGGCAACTGGAAGGGTCAGGCGCTGACCATCGTCTCGCCATTTGAAGCCGTCGGCAAGATGGCGGCAGGCACGATCAGCCAGGAAGATTTCGACGGCATCGAGAAGAACGCCTGCCCAACCCACGGCGCGTGCGGCGGCATGTACACGGCAAACACCATGTCGTCGTCGTTCGAAGCACTGGGCATGAGTTTGCTCGGTTCATCGTCGATGGCGAACCCGGATCAGGAAAAATCCGACAGCGTGGCGGATTCCAGTCGCGTGCTGCTGGAGGCGATTAAAAATAATCTGAAACCGCTCGACATCGTCACCAAAAAATCCATTGAAAACGCGGTCGCGCTGATCATGGCAACAGGTGGATCAACCAATGCGGTGCTGCACTTTTTGGCGATCACGCATGCGGCTGACGTTGAGTGGACGATTGACGATTTTGAGCGCATGCGGAAAAAAGTTCCGGTGCTTTGCGACTTAAAACCGTCTGGAAAATACGTGATGACCGATCTGCACGCCGTCGGTGGCGTTCCACAAGTACTCAAGATGCTCTTGAACATGGGCGTTTTGCATGGTGATTGCATGACGATCACAGGCAAAACGATGGCTGAAGAATTGGCCAAAATCCCTGATCTGCCGGCAAAAACTCAGGACGTGATTCGCCAGCCCGACAACCCGATGTACAAGGAAGGCCATCTCGCGATTCTCAAGGGCAATCTGTCGCCCGAGGGTTGCGTCGCGAAGATCACGGGGCTTAAAAATCCGGTGCTCACCGGCCCAGCGCGCGTGTTCAACAGCGAGCCCGAATGCATGGAAGCGATCATGGCCGACAAGATCAATCACGGCGACGTGCTCGTGTTGCGCTACGAAGGCCCCAAAGGCGGCCCGGGCATGCGAGAAATGCTTTCGCCCACCAGCGCTATTATCGGCAAGGGCATGGGCGAGACGGTCGCGCTGATTACGGACGGGCGATTCTCTGGCGGCACGTGGGGCATGGTGGTGGGCCATATCTCTCCGGAGGCGCAAATGGGTGGGCTGCTTTGCATCGTGGAAGAAGGCGATTCGATCACCGTTGACGCGCACAAATTGCTGCTGCAACTGAATGTGGATGAGGCGACGATTGCCGCCCGAATGGCGAATTGGGTTGCGCCACCGATGAAGTACAAAAAAGGCGTGATGTACAAGTTTGCGAAACTGGCGTCGAGCGCGAGTAGAGGGGCGGTGACTGATGCCTAAGGTGATTGGGCGCCTCGCGCTGTACGCAATGTTCGTGCTTGCTGGCGCTGCGGCTGAAGCCGCGCCAACCGATATCAAGCTGGTCAATCCGAGTTTCGAAGCGCCTGCAAACGGCGCTCGTGCGCCCGGCTGGACACCGTCACAGCACACGGGTCCTGATCGCAACTATGAATGGGCGGTCGACAGCGAGACCGCAACCGACGGCAAGGCGAGCTACCGTATCAAACGGATGAGCCCGCAAGTCTTCGGCATGATTAATCAGGGTGTCATCGTGGCTGAGCACGCGGGAAAGACACTGGAGTTTTCCGCGGCAATGAAAGGGCAGGACATCGGGCCGGACGGCTGGGTTCTGGTCGTCAATGTCGAAAATCGCAACGCCATCCTCGAGCAGGTTCGCAGCACACCGGTGACGGGCAAGCAGGACTGGAAGCGCTCGGTCGTGCGCTTCAAATTGCCGGCTGACGCCTATGAATTAAAGCTCGGCGTGATGCTGCTCGACAGCGGTACCGGCTGGGTAGACGACGTGAAGCTTCGAGTGGTCGACTAGCGATCGGCGGCGACTCGTCAACACGCTCGTCGTTCAGGCGTTAATGATCTATGAAAAAACAATTTGCTCCGTACGTCGGGTTGATGCTTGCAGCGCTCGCCTGGCCTGCGTTCGCGATAGATTCAATTCCGCTTGATCAGTTGCAGCCAGGTCGCTGGAAAGTCGAGCGGCGGATCGAGAAACTGGACTTAAATCCGGTGGAACGCGAAACGCGCAATAGTGAGTACTGCGCCAGCCCGAAAAAAGAAATTTCGCGCACGCTGCGGCTGGCGGGTTTTCTTTGCAAAACCGAGACGACCAAAGTTGCCGACAATAAATACAGCGTGCATGCAACGTGCAAACTGCCCGGTATTTCTGGCGAAAACACGACGATCATTACGATCATCAGTCCGAACGAATACACCGCCGAGGTCGACACCATCGGCACCAAATTCGGCGAGAAGCAGCATCGCAAAGAAGTGATCTCCGCGGTGCGTGCCGGAGATTGTCAGGAGTAGCGAAACGCCGTCGCACTACAGCCACATACGGGGGCTACACTCGCCCGGATGAAAGCCACCAAAATAGTTGCCACGCTCGGCCCCGCGAGCGACACCGTTGACATCATCGCCGCCATGATTGAGGCCGGGTGCGATGTCTTTCGTCTCAATTTTTCGCACGGCACCGCTGAGGATCACGCCGGACGAGCCACGCGCGTGCGTGAAGCCGCAGCGCGCGTGGGCCGCGAGGTTGCCATCATGGGCGATCTTCAAGGCCCGAAAATCCGCGTCGGGAAATTCGAGGGCGGCAAGGCAACACTCGTTGCAGGCCAGCCGTTTTTGCTTGACGCTACGCTCGACAACAAAGCCCCGGTCTCGAATTCGCAGCAGGCAAGTCTCGATTACAAGGAACTGCCGCAGGACGTG
>JAYWAQ010000087.1:0-2447 GCA_043782305.1 Burkholderiales bacterium | reverse complement strand
GCCGCGCCTGCCGCTAGCAGCGCAACTGCCGAGCCGAAAAATGAACGTTTGCGCGTGCGCGCTGATTGATTTTTTTGCATGATCTCTCCACTGATTTTTTAGTGCAGAGCGCGAAAATTTGCTCCCTGCCTATGTCAGACCCGAGAGATTCAATAAGTTTCCTTATTTACAAATCAGACACATAACGAAGCCCCAAGTTGCGGGTGAGATGTCAGCGATTGTCTGTACGTACAACGATTTATTCCGCCTCGATTTTGGCGGTCTTGGTTAATTGTCCCCAGCGCTTGACTTCGGAGTCAATTAGCTTCGCGAGTCCCGCCGCGTCGCTCGGATCAAGGTCAAAACCACCGGCGTTCAGCTTTTGTTTTACGTCTGGAAAAGCGAGCACTTTCAGCAACGCAGCCGAGAGTTTTGCCGTCACTTCTTTCGGTAAATTCGCAGGCCCGACGAGCGCAAACCACGGCACCAATTCATAGCCCGGCACCTGTTCGGTAATCGCTGGCAAATCCGGCAGAGCGGCGGAGCGCTTGAGGCTCGTCACACCGAATGCTTTGACCTTGCCACCCTTGATCTGTGCCTGCGCATTGCCCAGATCGGCGAACACCACTTCAATCGAGCCGCCCAGCATGTCGGTGATCGCAGGCGGAATGCCCTTGTACGGGATCATCTGCATGTCGCCCTGAATCATCGAGGCGAACAGCGAGCCCGACACCCACGAACCCGATGAACCCTGACCGAAGCGTACCTTGCCGGGGTTGGCTTTCACATAGGCAATAAAGCTCTTCAAATCGGTTGCCGGCACTTTGTCGTTGGTGATGAGGACGAACGGCGTGGTGGCGATTTTGCCGATGGGCGTGAAGTCTTTCGCCGGGTCGTACGGCACTTTTTTCAAGAGGCTCACCACGGCGGCTTGCGTGGTGCTGGTAGTGACCATTAGCGTGTAGCCGTCTGCGGCTGCATTCTTCACCTCGCTCGCGCCAATCGTGCCCTGCGCACCGGCCTTGTTGTCAACGACGATGGATTGGCCCAGCTCTTTGCCCATCGCATCGCCGAGCTGGCGGGCGACAACGTCGGTCGCGCTACCCGCCGGGAACGGGACTAAAAATTTGATCGGTTTCGTGGGGTAAGCCTGCGCGAAAGTAAGTGAGGCCGCTAACAGCGAGCAGGCGGCGAGGACAGGGGAAAGTCGCATGGAAAATGCCTTTGTGAGAGCGCGAGAGAACGCCGGAGAACGTTCGTCATCAAGAGAGGTATGCGCTCATTGTAGAAACGCAACGAATTTCACTTTATCGCCAACCCGATTCGATGATATGACTTTTCTATGAAAGTGCCTTGGCATAGGGGCTAGATGCCCGATATTTGAAAAGTCGACTTGTCATCAAATTGACAGCTACCCCAAGCTAAATAGGGGCTCATTAGCAAAGCTGATCGCACAGAAAATTATGAAAAGACTGCGAAAAAATCTATGGAATGAACTTCCATAATGTGGAATTGTCGTTACAATCGCTTAATTGAGATGTGTAATGACGTGCGATTAGCGCACCATTTTTATTGTGCATCGCACCAGCGCGACAATGACGTGAAGCGTCGTGCTGGCGACCGGTGCGCACCCGAAAACTGTAAGGAGGAGTGACATGCAGAACCCATCAGGCCCCAGTGATTTAGACCCTAAAGAAACCAGCGACTGGCTCGATTCGCTCGATAGCGTCATTGCCAACGAAGGCTACGAGCGGGCGCACTACCTGTTGGAGGCGCTGTTCGACAAGGCACGCCGCACCGGCGGCCACGCGCCGTTCACGCCGAACACGGCGTATCTGAACACCATCCCGACGCACCTGGAAGCCAAGAGCCCCGGTGACCATGAGATGGAGCACAAACTCCGCAGCTACGTGCGCTGGAACGCCGCGATGATGGTGTTGCGCGGTGGCAAAAAAGATCTCGAACTCGGCGGACATATTTCGTCGTTCGCATCGGCCGCGACGCTGTACGACGTTGGCTTCAACCACTTCTGGCATGCCCCAAGTGCCGATCATGGCGGCGATCTTGTGTACGTGCAGGGTCACAGCGCGCCGGGTGTGTATGCCCGCGCCTTCATGCTTGACCGTCTGACGCAGGATCAGATGGACAACTTCCGTCAGGAAGTCGACGGCAAGGGCATTTCGAGCTACCCGCATCCGTGGTTGATGCCGGACTTCTGGCAGTTGCCGACGGTGTCGATGGGACTCGGCCCTTTGATGGGAATTTATCAGGCACGTTTCCTCAAATATTTGCATGCGCGAGGACTGGCCAACACCGAAGGTCGCAAGGTCTGGGTGTTCTGCGGCGACGGCGAAATGGACGAGCCGGAATCGCTCGGCGCGATCAGCATGGCGGGTCGCGAAAAGCTCGACAATCTCGTGTTCGTCATCAACTGTAATTTGCAACGCCTTGACGGCCCGGTGCGCGGC
>JAYWAQ010000086.1:0-2460 GCA_043782305.1 Burkholderiales bacterium | reverse complement strand
CTAATTATTTCTACGCCGCCTGAAACTTGTTTGCCGTCTTTCCCATCGTTCGTTTTAGCAACCGATAAACATCACCATCAAACGGCAAGCGTGCGCCGCCTGACACGGCGCACCAACGATCAAACACGAGCACGTCACAGCGATCATTGGCCACGTCTCGTTCTTCGAACACGGCTTTACCTGAAAATGGCCACGCGGGTACCGCCAGATGCGCGAGCGCTGCCCGCAATCGCGCGCGATGGTGTGCCGCTGTTTCGCCTCCGTCGCACGCGCCGTAACATCGGCCTACTTGTCGCGCGAAACAAGGCTCCGCTTCGCTGCGAGGCTTCGAAAACCCGAGCGCGTGATCGCACAATTGGTGTTCGCGTGCGGCAAACATCAACCATTTTTTCGCCGATGATTTGTCGCTGAATGGGCCGTACAAATTGGCGAGCGATTCGCCGATTTCCGCAGCACTCAACCAATGCAACGGTGCGTCGGATTCATCATCCGGAAAACAAAAGAACCCCAATTTGTCCCGTCGCCGCAAATTCACGTTGTGCAAAGGCATCCGCTCTTTAACGAGCTGCGCTTCCAGCAGCAACGCGCTGAATTCTCCAGCCGTTGGCAGCCATTCAATGCGCGTGAGTTCCTGCGACAAACGAATGTCGTTCGGCGTCATGTGATCGCTCGAAAAGTGTGCGCGAATGCGCTCGCGCAGATGCTTGGCTTTGCCGATATACAGCGGCAAATCGTTGATGCCGTAGAACAGATAAACGCCGGACGAATCAGGAATATTTTTCAGCGCATCGACCGGCAATTGCGCTGGCAATGAAGGCGTTTTCAATAGTGATTTGACGGTGGCTTTCACTGCGTCTTCACCAACCTCATCTGCCGCAACGCCCACGAATGCAACGGTTGCCTCCGTGTCGCCCATGGCGCGATGCCGGTCAAACCCGTGCAGCCCGTGACGATGAATCAGTGCATCGAGTCCGTGCCCGTCGGCTTCCGGATACAGCTTTCTCGACAGCCGCACAGTACATAAGACATCTGCCGTAAACGACTCCGTGATCCGACGAAATTCGTTCTTGATGAATCCGTAATCAAAGCGCGCATTGTGTGCGACAAATACCGCGCCTTCGAGCATGCGGCGCACTTCATCGCGCACTTCGAAAAAGTTCGGTGCGTCGCGCACCATCACGTTGGTGATACCCGTCAGCGCTTGAATTTCCGCTGGAATCCCAACACCCGGATTGACGAGCGACTGCCAGCGCGTTTGCGAGCCGTCGGCATGAATGCGGATGATCGCGACCTCAGTCACGCGATCTTCAAGCGGTTTGGCGCCAGTGGTTTCGACGTCAATGAAGGCGAATTCACCTAGCGACCGCAGGGCCTCCGGCAGCGTCAATTCGCGCTGTGCATTCATGCCCGTCGTCCGTGACGGCGAGCAGCCGCAAGTGTGATCGGGTCACCCTTGCGACAGTCGTCGCCGGAGTAGGGGCGTGAACAGGAAATCGGGTCGGAATCCAGCATCGATTGATGTTAGCGAGCTGTGTGATCAGACGAAATTTGCCGGAGCTTCACACAAGCAGCTTTTCAATAAAAGAATTTATGCATAAGGGAGGAAGGCTGTATTTGCCATAAGTCGACTTATCGTAAAACGCTGCGCTAGACCTTGTAAATTAGTCATTCTGAGAAAGAGTTGTTGAGACATCATCAGCGCCGAATTTGAGCGTACGCAGAGGCACAAATTCATATTCACTGGCAGTTTCCCGTATTTTTTCGGGTTTAGCATGCTCTGACACGTAAGCGGCCGTCAACCATCCTTTTCGCGTTGACATCAATCAAAGCGCAGGCGGCGTTTTGACGGTAGTTTGAGAATGACCCGAATGGCTCGGGAGGCGCGGTGTCGTGGACAGATGTGGCTTGAATTTTTTCTGGAGAGATCATGGTTCGATTGATTGCGTGCGCGGTGGCTTGTCTGATCCTCACGGGCGCAGATGCGCAGCCGATCTTGATCGGACAGACCATCGCCACGAGCGGCAGCCTCGCAGAGCACGGTCGCGGGCTCGTGTTGGGGGCTAGCGCGCACTTTGCGCTCGTCAATAAGGCCGGCGGCATTCACGGCAGACCGATTGAGTTGCGCACGTTGGACGACGGTGGCGACAGCGCGCGCGCAGCGGCCAACACCAAAACGCTGGTAAGTGATCCTGCCGTGCTCGTCATTTTCTCCGGCGCCGAAGGCGGCCCCTGCGTCGCGAGCCTCCAGGCAGCCACCGAAGCACGCATCGTGCAACTAGGCTGTGCCGCCGGATCGCCCGATTTGCGTGAGCCCTTCAATCCCTATTCGTTTCCCGTTCGTGCGCCGCATCTGCTTGAATTTGGGCGTCTGATCGACACCGCAACCCAGCTCGGCGAAAAGCGATTTGGCTTCTTGTACTCACCCGGGGCGACCGGAGAAAAGCATCTCGCCAATGTGCG
>JAYWAQ010000085.1:0-6857 GCA_043782305.1 Burkholderiales bacterium | reverse complement strand
CTGGAGCAGCATCGACCGAAGCTCGAAAACGTAGCGCGCTGGTATGAGCAGTTGCAAGCGATGAAAAATTATCGCGATATTGTGGCGATTGGGTTGACCTGATTCGCTGCGATTTGCGTCAATCGCAGTCGTAGCACCCATCGAGCGGGCACTGCCCACCCGACAAGCAAAGCACTTTCTAAAAAACCATCACGGCAGCTTCACCGGCCTTTTCGACATAGCGCATACGGACTTTAACCTGCACTTTGTCGCCTTTTTTTAGCGTGACTTGCACTTCCGAATTGCGCTCGTGGCCGCCATCGTCGTCGTGTGCGAGCATCTTCGCGATACCGGGCTTAGCGCCTTTTTTGCCTGCAGCCTGAGTGACGGCGAGCACGGTATCGGCCGTACCAAACGTGCGGAAGGTGTAGCTCCGGCTGGTGGGCGCGACGAACTGAAAATCTGCTTGCTGATTGGCGGCCAGCTTTAAGGGTTGCGACTGAAATAACGCCATCTTTGCAGGCGTACCACTCGGTAACGGTGGATAAAACGCGCGCGCCCAGGTCTTGTCTCGCGCTGAAAGGCCGCCTTTTGGCGTCAGACCATTTTTATATTTGGCAGGCTTCAAAATCAGGCCTGCCTCAAATTGATAGTGCATCACCGAGTTCGGATCCCACGATGAATTTTGCACCATGTCAGCGTTTATTTTTTCGATGATGTTGTGAAATGTAGTGGTGCGCGACCAGTTGTTGGGCGGTCCGCCGAGCGAGGCGTATACGGCGGGCTCATCCCAGACAATGCCGCCCTTCGGATTTTGGTGTTCATGCGGAAAGCCAATCGCATGACCGATCTCATGCAGCGCGGTGCTGTGACCATACGGCGTCGTCAGATCCCAGCCGAACGTCATCGTGTACTGCGCCGGGTCAATCGTCAAATTATCGGTGCCGATGTAGGAGGACGAGCCCGCAGGCAGGTCGAACGCGATGCGAATTTGCGCGTTGGCCACCGAGCTGACTTCGGCGAAATTCAGGCCGATACCGAGCGCCTTCCACTCTGCGAAGGCGGCGCGCACCGCGTTCTTCTGTGCCGCAGGTGCAGTCCAGTTGGTGGGCGCGTCGTAGAACGCATAAGTGAGCGTGCTGCCATTCAGCCATTTGCTGGCGTTGAGTAGCAGCAGCTTCGCGCGCTTGTCGACGACGCCCGCGGGCATGGCCCTGGGTGCGACGGTGCGCATCGTGCAGTAATGCAGGGTAACGCGATTGCCCAGATAGCTGCCGGCATCAGACGTCGCCGTTGCCGCAGGTTTTTTGCTTCGAGTAGCCATTGAAAATCTCCTTCGATTGATAGGTCAAATGACGGACTGCGACCGGCGAAATTCCGGACAGACCAATTGCGGTGTTTGCGGGCCGCTCGCCACAACTTGAACGCGCCTGACAGCCTCCGCGATAAGTCCCTCGAATGTGATTGGGGCGGTGCTCGGAGCAGCCCCTTTTTTTCTTCCTCCCTTTTTTTGCGCGACCTCGCGATGGGTGCGTCCCATATCGAGCGCCTCGCACAATCCGTAGGTGAATACGCCATAACTCACCGCGCCGTGCTGATACTCATAAGCAGACTGATTCTCAGAGCACGCCTCTAGCAAGATCGGCATGTAGGGGCCCTTGTGATCGTAGGCTTCACGACGCTTGTTGTATTGCTGGGCGTCATCTCCGCGCAGCGCCTGCCCCCGCCCGATGCGCCGTAGCGTGCCGTTCTGGCCCACACGCGCTTCGACCTTGGCCTCAGCGCTCGGCAGCGCGGTCGCTTGCGCTTTGCTCGCTTTAGTCTTACCTTTTGTCTTGTTTTTCTCAGTCCGTTCAGCCGCGTGCATGCTTTCCTTGCGCTCGATTCCCTGAAGCAGCAACTGCTCGCGCGGCAGCCACATTTGCGTATCGCGATCCCAGCGCAGCGCGCGATGGCGGATGTCGTCGGGCATGCCGATGCTCCGCGCATTCGACGCACCCGAGGCTGAGCCGAGACCGCGCTGCATTCCGCCCGCGTGACAGCAGTCAAACATCGCGACGAACTTAGCGCCGTACGGCAGTTGACTGTAAAGCCCGGCGAATTCGTCATCAAAAATGGCGTTGCCCTCCTGCCAGTTGAAGTCGTACGGCACGAGACATTCGTCAATGTGATCGACCTCGGCATCGCGTCCGTAAGCGGGCACCTGCGCGCCATGGCCGGAGAAATAAAAGAACACGGTGTCGCCATCTCGCGTGTCTGCGAGCAGCCATTGCAGACGCTCGCGAATGGCCACCGCCGTCGCACGCTCGTTGAGTGTCACGCGAATCGCATCCGGCTCAACGCCCAGTTCCTGAAGGGTCTGGCTAACCAGAAAAACGTCATTCACGGGACCATTCAACTGGTATTCCGGATTGGCGTATTCGGCGATGCCCACCAACAGCGCGCGCAGTTTTGGGCGGGCCAATTCGGCGCGCGTTTTGGCTGCGGCCGCCTCAAGCGCTTTCGCTTTTTTTGCGGTCTTGGCACTATTAGCGCTCTTCGCGTCCACAGACCGCGCGCCGCCCGCAGCCAGACTAACCTGTCGCGCCCCTGGAAACTCACCCGTGACGAGCGGACGCCACAGCTCCTCTCGTGCCTGTTCATGCCCCAGATAGCACTCCGGATCGTGCGAGAGCGGCAGTTGCAGAAACGGCGTTTGTACCTCGACAAATTTCGGCACATCGCCCACTGGCGGCACCGGAAACTCACGCGTAAAAACCAGATCGTTTTCGTTAAACAAATTCCACCAGCGCGTCACTGATGGCGGCATCTCAATACGGCCCGCAAAAACGTCCGCCACGGCCGGATGCCCAACCTGCGCGCCGAACGTCACCAGCGCGCCGTTGAAAGCGCCGAGCTTGCCACGGCTATCGGCGTGACTCAACGTGTCATAGGTGACCAAGGTGCCGAGGCTATGCGCCATGATCACATCCGGATTCAGCGCCCGGATTTCGGAGGCGAGTTTGGCACGCAGCTTGACCCGCAGCGCGTCTATCGCGCTCCACTGCGCCACCATGCCCACTGTCCAGCGCGTCTTGTCGAACACACCAAAAATATCGCGTTCACCTGTGTGCCCCGCCCAACTCTTGAGCAACTTGAGCACTGCGGCAACATACACGGCCGACGAGGTGCTCTCCGCCGCGAACAGATCATCGTAGGCAAATTGCGTGATGACCGGCGCGACGGCGGGCTGCCATTCTTTGGCGCGACTGGTGATCAATTGCACCCAATCGTCGCGCCATGCCGGACGCTCCTCTTGATGGCCGATACCGTGAATGCAGAGTATTTTCATTGCGAATTCTCCAGACGAATGATGACGCGAAACAGCGTTGCAGCCAACAGATCTTCGCAGCGTAATCACCGTCAAGTGACAGGTCACTACCTAAGGACGTAGGATCGCAGAAAATAGAGACACAGTCGGCAGCAAGCGGCAATTTTTGAATGTCAGCTTTTTTCTGAAAATACCATTGCGAAAGGGCTGACGACCGTTTTCTTTAAAAATCGATAAATCAGCTTTCTGCCTTGCAGCCCAAATAAAAAAGGGCTTTAGGCCAAAAGCTGATGCCCTGACTACACTGCGAACCATGCGCGCAAACACAGCCCAAACGCCACTCGAACAACCCTACCTCGACCTGCTCGACCAAGTGCGCTCGCAGGGCGCTGAAAAGGGTGATCGCACCGGCACCGGAACGCGCTCGGTCTTCGGCGCGCAGATGCGGTTTGATCTGTCACGCGGATTCCCCCTATTGACGACGAAGAAGGTTCACTGGAAAAGCATTGCCTATGAGCTTTTGTGGTTTTTGCGCGGCGACAGCAACGCCAAATGGCTGCAGGAGCGCGGCGTCACCATCTGGGACGAATGGGCCAAACCCGACGGCGATTTGGGGCCTGTCTACGGCGTGCAATGGCGCTCATGGCCGAAGCGCGAGGAGGACGGCGGTGGCACGATTGACCAGATCGCCAACGTGATCGACATGCTCAAGCGTGATCCGAATTCGCGCCGCATCATCGTCTCCGCATGGAACGTCGCGGATTTGCCAAAAATGGCGCTGATGCCGTGCCACGCGTTCTTCCAGTTTTATGTGGCCGACCCGATTTCGGCACGAGATCGGGCGCGCGCAAAAGAGGAAGGCCTCGACGACACGCTGCCCAAGCCGCGCCTGTCGTGCCAGCTCTACCAGCGCAGCGCCGACCTCTTCCTCGGCGTCCCGTTCAACATCGCCAGCTACGCCCTGCTCACCCACATGATCGCGCAGCAGTGCGATCTCGACGTCGGCGATTTCATCTGGACCGGCGGCGACTGCCACATCTACGACAACCACACCGAGCAGGTCGCAACGCAACTGTCACGCACGCCTCTGCCCCCGCCACGCCTGATCATCAAACGCAAACCAGCGTCGATTTTTGATTACGAGTTTGAGGATTTTGAGATGGCGGACTATCAGAGTCATGCGGGGATTAAGGCGCCGGTGGCCGTGTAATTTGTTATGCCGTTAAAGTCACAAACGCTGCGATGTCCGCCACAATATGGGCGAACATAACTGGCCAAATCATTCGAAATCGCCAATAAAACAACGTCACTATCACTCCATAAATCAAGACCGAAATCGCGCCAAACGGCCCTTGGTACAAGTGATAGGAAACTCGCACAAGCGTGCTTAAACCAATCGCGAACCACGCGGCGTGTTTATGCAACGCATCGATTAAATATTTCGTTAGGAAGAATTCCTCATAGAGGCCGTTAGCAAGTGACACGGCGAAAATCGTTCCGTATGACAACGAGGCATGGGCACTCGCATCATCCAGAAATTGGATGCCGCTCAACCGCTCGGCAGACGTAAACCAAAGGAGCGCGTACGCTGGCAACGTCGCGATGTAGAGCGCCAAGCCGATAAAAGTTCCGCGCCAGCTGACGGAAAACTTGAAGTCGTCGAGACTCCAGCCCCAGATCGCAAGCGTCATTGCGGCTGCAAAAAAGGCGAAAAACTCAAACTGAACCACGCCAAGTAGTGCGGAATCATTAAAAGTAACTGGTGGGAAGCCCGCCGTAACAGCAAGGATGGACGCGTAAATGAACCATCCAGCAAAGATAAAAATAATCACGAAAACCTGCAACGTTGAGGTCTCTCGTCGCCTCAGATTACTCAACCCAGTTCTCCACCTTCAATCCACTGGCCAGCATAAATCCCGCAAAATCGCGCTCGTTATTGGTCACCAATGTGACGTCGAGCGAGAGCGCATGCGAAGCAATCAGACAGTCCACCGCATTGCGTTCGCTGCGCGGGAGCTTTGCCGATACCCGCGCGTACGCGCCGGCGGCCTCTTCGCCAAATTCAACAACGTGAACCCGCTCGCGCAACGCGTCAAGCACGCGCATATTCGCATCGTACGTCGCTGGTCTGCGCTCTATTCCGTGCAGCATTTCGCCTAGCGTAAGTGCGCTTATCACTGCGTCACCCAACGAAAGCGTTGCGAACTTGGCGCGTACCTCTGGGGGGTGCCGTTTGGCAAGATAGATGCAGATGTTCGTATCGAGCATGTAGCGCATCGCTATTTACGCTTGCGCTTTGGAGTTTCAGCAACGGCATCGGGGGCTGATGCTGTCAGCGAACGAGGTGTGGCCGGATAAGGCGGTCTGTCCTCGTGCACCGCGTTGTCGTCCCACGCGCTCCAGTCACGCTCCTTTTGGTCTTGCCAACCCTCGGGTCCACGCCCCTCCGCCATGAAATCCGGACTGAATTGCGCGAAGATATCCATCACGTCCGCCAGCGATTTGCGCTCCGCCGCACGCAGCACCAACGTGTCACCCTTGCGCTCGATAATCACGTCTTGCGAAGGCTCAAAAATCGCGAGATCTTTAGGGATGCGCACGGCTAGAGAATTGCCACTTTTGAAAGCTTTGGTTTGCATGATTGGCGCGCGACTGAGGTTCGCAAATAGGTAATGTATACACAGTATATACTTTGCCAGACCATGCCAGCGATCCAGTCAAAAACAAGCACAACCGTTTCCAGCAAAAGAGCCTTAGCGCGGCAGAGCGGTTCTTCGCTGATCGTGGCTGGACGCCGTTTGCATTTCAACGCGAAACCTGGGTGGCGCAGGCGGCGGGCAAGAGTGGGTTGATCAACGCACCTACGGGTTTTGGCAAGACTTACGCCGCGTTTTGTGGTTTGTGCGGAACAGCCAAAGCAGCCAACCCATTGCCCCCTCTCCCCTTGCGGAAGAGGGTTGGGGTGAGGGGTTCGGTGGCGCTCAAATCCGAGTCAAATGATGAAGCCAAGGCTCCCCCTCTCCCTAGCCCTCTCCCACGAGGGGAGAGGGGACAGATCGCGCCCCCAATCACGATTCTCTGGATCACCCCCTTAAAAGCTTTGGCCGCCGACACCCTGCTCTCGCTCAAAGACGCAGCCGCCGCCATGCAGCCCACCTGGACTGTCGGTCTGCGCACGGGCGACGTGTCCACCAGTGAGCGCGCAAAGCAGGATCGCCGCTTGCCGACGGTGCTCGTCACCACGCCGGAATCGCTCGCACTGATGCTCACCAAAGCCGACTGGCAAGCGCGGCTCGGCAGCCTGAACTGCATCGTCGTGGACGAGTGGCATGAACTGTTGTCGTCAAAGCGCGGCGTGCTGCTGGAGCTGTGTCTTTCACGGGTTCGCGGCGGCAGAAAAAAAGGTAGCAAGCCGCTACAAACTTGGGGCATGAGCGCGACGCTAGGCAATCTTGATGAAGCGATGCGTGTGCTAATCGGCCCGGACGCGGCGCTCGCGGGCGAAGGCGTGCTGATCAGCGGCAAGATCAAGAAAGACATCTTGATCGATTCGCTGATGCCGAAGACG
>JAYWAQ010000084.1:0-2467 GCA_043782305.1 Burkholderiales bacterium | reverse complement strand
ACCCACCAGCTCCCCAGCGCCATAAAACCCGACGAGGTTTCTCACCCATGGGAAGGTTGCGATGTCGGCGATGCTGTAGTCGTCACCCATGATCCACGCGTTGTTCTCGAGACGTTTGTCCAGCACACCCAGCAGGCGTTTCGATTCGGCGACATAGCGATCGCGCGGGCGTTTATCCTCGAAATCTTTACCAGCAAATTTATGAAAGAAACCGAGCTGGCCGAACATCGGGCCGACGCCGCCCATTTGCCACATTACCCATTGAATCGTCTCGTAGCGTTTCGCGGCGTCCGTCGACATGAACTTGCCAGTTTTTTCGGCGAGATAAATCAGGATCGCGCCTGTTTCCCACAGCGGCAATGGTTTTCCGTCAGGCCCGTCGGGATCAATTATCGCGGGGATTTTGTTGTTCGGATTGAGTGACAGAAACTCTGGCGTCATCTGATCGTTGCTGCCAAAGTCCACGCGGTGCGGCTCATACGGCAAACCCGTTTCCTCCAGCATGATCGAAACTTTGACGCCGTTGGGCGTTGGCAGCGAGTAGAGCTGAATACGCTCAGGATGTTGTGCTGGCCATTTTTTTGTAATCGGAAATGTTGTGATATTGGTCATTGTGAATCCTAGAGTAACGTGAAGACGTTGCGCTTGTTGTGTTCATGTGCGGTCATACGCGCTTGATTCAACCGATCTCGACAAATCAGGGCGCAGGTACACCCACTTCCCATTGCGCCCATCGCGCTACGATGTTTCGCACCAGGAGGCCGCCAACGTTGTAGAGATTGGCAGTGGCCGGGCCGAAGCCGCCGGAGTCGCCGTTCGTGGAGGCCATGAGCGATGTGTACGCCGATTGTCCAGGGTAAGGGCGGTCGAAGTTTGATGCCGTGCGCAGCACCGCCAGGCGTTTGATATCGACCTTGCCAGATGCCGCGGCACGAGCCAGCGCGTTGTACGTTGCGTTGTCCTCTTGCTGCGTGGTGCAATAGACGCCTTTGCCGTCCGTGAGTAATTTCGTCCAGTCGCGTGCGTGCTGCCCAAGGCGATGGCCGTGCCACCAGGTGTCACCGCCTAACGTGTCGCATTGCGTGACCGTGGGGGCTTGATTGGCAGGCGCTTTTTTGTAGCGGGCGCGATAGGCGCGCGCTTTGTCGTTGTCTGCGAGCGTTGCACCACGTGTCAGCGACAATGCCTTTTGCAGCAACGCCTCGTCGAGCTGCGCGACTTCGGTCTGATACTCGAACTTCGGTTTCTCACCTGGCCCTTTGGTCATGATGCCGATGTAGCCGGACTGCCACTTTTTTGGCATTTCACGCGCATCAATTTCATGCGCGATACCCACATCAACGAGATAGCGCGCCCAGGTAGCGGTGCCCGTCGTGCCGTGCGCGGGATCGATGCCCGCGATGCCTGAGATCAGAAAATACGTCTTCTTCAAATCAAATCGTGGGTCAAGCGTTAGCGCAGTGGTCGATGCAGCAACGTTGGCATGCCCCATCCCCGCGACCATCACGCAGACGTCATCGGTGTTGCATTTGATGGCGGGTGATTCGACTGGCAGGCCGGGGACTGTCATTTCTTCAACAAGTTTCAGCGGCACGATCCACGGTGCTGCTTCCGGCGGAAACATGCTGATGATGACGACTTTTAGCGGGCGTGGAGTCGGTTGGGCGATGGACGCCTGACTAAAAAACAGTGTGCAAGTAGCAGCGACCACCAGCGCAGCAGTCTCTTTGAAGCGAAAACGCAGGCGCGACCGTTGCGTTAAATGTTGTTCGTCGTTCATAGAAAATCTCCGCGATTGATGAGCTACGTAACGTTAGCAAACGGCACGCCAGTGCGGTAGCGTCGTAGATACTGCGAATCAGCCGTCAAAATAAAAAAGCCCGCCGAAGCGGGCTTTCCGTGCAACGCGATTGTCTATGCGAATGCAGACATCAGCGGCAGCTTGCGCACCCGCTTGCCGGTCAATGTAGCAACCGCGTTGGCAATCGCCGGCATGACCAGCGGCACGCCGACTTCACCCAAACCGCCGGGCGACGCGCTGCTCGACACGAATGTGATGTCAATCACCGGTGTCTCGCTCATGCGAAGCATCGGGTAGTTGTGGAAGTTGGTTTGCTCCACAACGCCGTTCTTGAACGTGATCGCGTTTTTCATGCCGCTGGAGTAACCCAGAAGGATGCCCGACTCAATCTGTGCATGCGCCTGATCCGGATGCACGACGATGCCGCAGTCGACGACTGCGGTGACCTTGTGCACTTTCGGGCCGTCTTTGGTCATCGACACTTCGGCAACCACTGCGGAGTGAGTGCCGTAGCACTCCATCTGCGCAACGCCCAACGCACGGCCCGACGCGGCTTTGCCCCAACCTGCTTTTTCGGTGGCGAGCTTGAGCACGTTTTGTGATCGCGCATCGCCTTTGAGCATTTCCATGCGCAAAGTAACCGGATCTTTCTTGGTTGCCAGCGCG
>JAYWAQ010000083.1:0-2467 GCA_043782305.1 Burkholderiales bacterium | reverse complement strand
CGTCTCCCGAAAGCCGAACTTCATCTGCATATCGAAGGCTCGCTGGAGCCCGAGATGATGATCAAGAAGGCGTTCAAGCATGGCATCGAGCTGCCGTACAAGAACGTCGATGAACTTCGCGCTGCGTACAACTTTGGCAACTTGCAGGAGTTCCTCGACCTCTACTACGCCGGTGCCAATGTGCTGCGCGATCAGGACGATTTTTACGATTTGACATGGGCCTATTTGCAGCGCGCGAAGGCCGACAACGTCGTTCACGTCGAAATCTTCTTCGACCCGCAAACGCACACCGCGCGTGGCATTGATCTCGAAGTCGTGGTCGAGGGCATCGTGCTGGCGCTGCACGACGGCGAGGCGGAGCTGGGCATTACGTGGCGATTGATCCCGAACTTCTTGCGGCATCTTTCCGAGCAGGACGCGATTGACACACTCGCCGAGCTTGAGCCGTACATGGAAAATTTCCATGGCTTCGGGCTGGATTCAAGCGAAGTGGGGCATCCGCCGTCGAAGTTCGCGCGCGTGTTCGCCGAGATTCGTTCGCGCGGACTGCCGGTGGTCGCGCATGCCGGTGAAGAAGGCCCGCCGGAATACATCTACGAGGCGCTCGACATCCTGAAAGTGTCCCGCATCGACCACGGCATTCGCGCGATTGAAGACGAAGCGCTCGTCTCGCGTTTGGCCCGTGCGCAGATGCCGCTTACCGTCTGTCCGCTGTCCAACGTCAAGCTCTGCGCCGTGCCCTCGCTCGAAGCGCATCCGCTCAAAAAGCTCATGAAAGCCGGCGTCGTCGTCACCATTAACAGCGACGATCCCGCCTATTTCGGCGGCTATATCGGCGAAAACTATCGCGCCACAGCGAAGGCGCTTGACCTCAGCCATGACGAGCTAAAGTCACTCGCCGCCATGAGCATTCGCGGCAGCTGGCTGCATGAAGTTCAGAAAGCGCGCCACCTCGCGAGGATTGATCAGCTTTAGGCGGAAATGGCGTCGGATTAAGGGCTGAAGCTTGATTTATTCTATAGTCAACTATCCTGAAAATGCGCTTTCAGCCCTTGTTCAGTAGACGTTTCATCAAGAAGCCATAGGTGCCAATTACCATGGTGACGAAGACTTTTGCCGCAGCGCAGCCCATGCCTGCATCGCGGTGGCAATCGTCGCCATATTCGCCGCATGCCACTCGTGACGCAAGGCGCGGTTGATGAGCCAGGCGATGGATGGCAATAGCACCGCGCCGTAGAACATGAACATCACTGAGCCCCAGTGCTCGTCACCCTTCGAGGTTCGCAGCGGCGAGCCGGTAAGCAGCCAAACCACTGCCACGCCCAGCACAGAAAATAGCACGGCGAAAATCATCGGTAACAGATTAAGAAGCGTTGCTTTGCCCAGCAGCCGGGGCGACGCACTTGAGAGCCAGCAGATTGACCGCGCCGCGCCATATAGACCGACAGCATGTGCCAGCGGCCCCCAAAGCAGCAGCGTGAACGGGTCCAGTGCTTCGAAACCAAGCGAACGCATGAAAGGCAGCATCTCCAGCGACCACAGCAGCGCGCGCACCGCCATGCCGCAGGTCACGCCGACCACCAGTCGAAAGTGCACGTCCTGCATCCACACGGCCATCAGCAATCGGCCGATATCACCGCGATCCACGCCGACGGGCACGAGGAGGATCGTGGTCATCGGGATGGGCGTGGGCGTCGCGAGCAACGCAAGCACCATAAACGCGAAGATCCACCCCGGCGTGGAACCATCAAAAACACTGGGGCCGATCAAAAAATAAAACACGGTCGCAAGCACGGCCACCAGCGTGAAGAACGCTCTAGGCCGAGTGCCGATGAGCGCGCGCGCCGCTGCGATCTTGTTGCCAGCCGCACTCATGCGCGCGGCCCGTCGCATGCGCAGCGTTCGATATCGCTCCCATAGCTGCACCGATCCCCTCGCGGACGAGGTGCGAGCGTGATCAGGCGCGACATTCGCGAAATCGGTACGCAACCAGATTCTGTGGCCAATCACGATGCTCGCGCAAGCCACGAGCGGCAGCCATCGCCATGTCGACGAGCTCCATAGCACCGCCCCCCAGTAAATCGGAAGAAACGCGAAACGAGCTGGGGCGCGCAACCAACCGAACGTAACGACGATCAGCGTTGCCCAGCAGCCAAGCATCAACCCTGACGACAAAAAGTCGTGCATTGGAATGTCCGCGAGCGCTATCGCACCGCCAAGCGAATCTGGCCATTTTGCGGTTGTGAACGGACGCAGTGCGATTGCGGGCGGCAGACACAGAAGTCCCACGAAAGCGAGACGCGCGTTCAACCCGAACAGCAGCGGCCCAGCGTTCGGCAGCAGTCGCAGCAGTCCGTTTTCACGTCGTTGTCGCCTCACAATGATGATCGCCAATATCGCGCCGAGAAACGCCGCGCTGACGGCGATCGCCGAGAAAGAAGTCAGCGCGTAACGGTCAGTCTCGCGG
>JAYWAQ010000082.1:0-6874 GCA_043782305.1 Burkholderiales bacterium | reverse complement strand
ATTATCTGGAGTGCTGTTTTATGTTGAGTTGCAGACTTTCGCCGCCTTCGTTCGCCTCTCCGAGGCTCGCTCAATTGACGCGACATAATATTCATCTTCGTGTCGATGTTTCTCGGCGCGTCGAGGAGCAGTCTTGCAGATTCCGCTGCACACTCAATCAAGCGCCCAGACATACATCACCGGCCGTGAGTGGCGTGATGCTGGCCTGCTCGCGTGTCCGTTGCATCCATCGGGCGGGTGCTCGTTGACGCGTCACGGCAGCTATGCGCGGGTGACCCCGCAGGGTCTGCGCATTGCCCGGTGGTATTGCCCCCTTGGGCATAGAACGTTCAGCTTACTGCCTGACTTTCTTGCCTCCAGAATGCCAGGGTTGCTCGCCTCCATCGACGCTGCCGCCGTTGCCGCGAAATCTGCTGTGAGCATGGAGGTGGCAGCTGACGCGCTTCGTGGCTTCGACGTGACATTGCCTAGCGCCCTGCGCTGGCTGCGCCGTCGCGTAAGAGCGGTCCGCGCAGCAATCGATGCCGTGTCACCCATGGCACAACAAATACCCGTGACAGACCTGGCAAGTCGTCCGGTTCTTGGAATCGAACTCGACCACGGTCGATCACTATTCGATCTTCGGCGCTCGTTGCTACCGCAGTGCCTGTACGGGTTGCCGCCTCCTTTGGGTTTGCTGCCACCTCGGGGTGCCACACGCTCGTGCAATGGCAACCAACACGACATGGGGCCTGACGCGGCGTGCGACATCGGGTACGGTGTAGCTACCGATGCTCGACATTTATCATGCGCCGCAACTGCACCGATCCCTTGCCAACGACCGCCATTCCGACGATCAAGGACATGCTGCGCGTCTGGCGCGCAGACCGCTGCGTCCAGGAAAGTACCGCCAGCAATTACCTGCAGTGGATCATGCGGTTTCGCGCCTACTGTGGGGAGTGCCACCTCGACGAGCACGCAGAACTGACGCGAAACGGTGCGCGGCGCTTCGTGGCGTGGTATGCGCACCGCCACAACACTGCCAGTGGGCGGTTGAGTGGCGCGCAGACGGCGCTCTACGCGCTAAGCCGCGTCTACCAGGTGATGGGACTGGTATTGCCCGCATGGCAAGCCCCCCCGCATGTCAAGCCTCCCGCGTCGGTGCTGCTGCGAGCATACGCCGACCACCTCGCTCGGTACCATGGCAATCCCGAGGCGACCATACGCAAGAAGTTAGCTCACATCGGCAAGCTGTTGCAATACATTGAGCAGCAGGGCAAGACCTGGCGCACGATGAAACTCCATCTTATCGATGCGTTTTTGGTTGAATGCTCGCTGCGTTACGCGCGTTCGACAACTGCCGATATGGCAAGCAGCGTTCGCTGCTTTGCGCGCTTCCTGCTTGTCACGGGGCGCATCCGGGTCGATCTGGCCGAGGCTGTGATCTCGCCGGTTCAGCCTAAATACGAACGACCGCCCCGCGCTCTGCCGTGGGAGGATGTGCAACGTCTGCTTCGGGCAGTGGACACATCAACCGCTCGCGGCAAGCGCGACCACGCGCTGCTGCTCTTGATGAGCACGTATGGCTTGGGCGCTGGCGAAGTCATCCGCTTACAGCTACAGGACATTGACTGGCATGCCGGCACGCTCAAGGTGTTTCGACCGAAGACGGGCGTCACCTTCAGCCTACCGCTATTACCGCCAGTTGCCAAAGTGCTGGCCAACTACCTTCAGCACGGTCGGCCCCCCTCGACGCCAACCCGGCATTTATTTGTGCGGATGAAGATGCCCTTTGGCCGATTGTGTGCTTCGGGAGCCGTTCGCCACATTCTGGTCAAGCATGCCGGGGTGGCCGGGCTGGACGCGCCGTATCTCGGCAGCCACGTCCTGCGCCACTCGAATGCTGCACGCCAAATTGCGGTGGGCACGCCCCCTCGGGTGCTTTCCGATTTGCTCGGACATCGCGATCCGGAATCGGTCTCGGCGTACTTGCGGATCGCGACGGAGTCGCTGCGTGAGGTCTCGCTGCCGGTGCCAACGTGAGCACCATCGTGTCCGCCGCCGGACTTGCACGAGACGCCCAGGAATTCCTGCGCTTCAAGCGCGCCATGGGGATCAGCTACCGGCGCGCCGAGCTCGTCCTCAATGAATTCATTTGCTTCGTTGACCAGACCCACGGCGAGCGTTGTGAAGTGGCACTTGACGATGCGGTGATGCAATGGACAACACGTAGGTCGGGGCGCAAGGCGGTCACGGTCGGCCTCGAGTTTGGCGTCGTCCGCCAATTCTGCCTGTATCGCCGCCGACGCGATCCGTCCAGCTACGTGCCGGAGCATGCGGTGGCACCGGTCAAGGAGTCGACATTCCAGCCCTACATCTTCACGCACGACGAGGTATGCCGATTGTTAGTAGCGGCCACGTCACATGAAGGAAGATTCATTTGGGGCACCATGCTGCGCACTTTGATGCTGGTGCTGTACTGCACAGGAATGAGACTCGGAGAGGCGGTTCGGTTGCGCACCGTCGATGTTGATCTTGACCGCGGCAGTTTGATGATCCAGCGCAGCAAAGGGCGGTCCCGTATCGTTGCCATCCGCGTCGATCTGGTACGGGAGTTGTATTGCTACATCGAAGCGCGCCAGCGGCTCGTAGGCGAGCGTCTTTGCGCCGATCCGGCAGCGTTCTTCCTGCGCAAAGACGCTTCGCCGCTGACGGTCAAATCGGCCTCGGAGGCGTTGCGGCGCCTCCTTCGTGAACTCGGGATCAAGCCACCAAGTGGTAGGGTCGGGGCGCGACCCTACGAGTTTCGGCACGCCTTCGCGGTGCATCGGCTCACCGCATGGGCGATTGCCGGGGTCGATGTGCATGCCAAGCTGCCGTTGTTGTCCGCGTACCTGGGACACCTGAACGTACTCGGCACCGAGGTTTATTTAAAAGCAACGCCAGAGTTGCTCGAGCTTGCCAGCAATCGATTCGAACAACATCTGCGGCACTCGCGCCGGCCGCGATGATGAGCAAGGCCGCGCCGCGCGCACTGTTTGCACTGGTGGAATCGTTCTTCACAGAGTATCTGCCGCACCAACGCGGCGCCAGCGTGCACACGGTGCGCGCCTATCGGGACACCGTGAAGTTGCTGTTCGAATTTGTCGCGCAACACCGCAGCCGGGGCGTCGCCGCGCTCGAACTGACGGACCTTGACGCCGAGACAATTGGTCATTTCCTCGACCACATTGAGCTCGCGCGATCGAATTCAACCGTTACACGCAACTGCCGACGCGCTGCCATCCGCAGCTTCTTCAGGCACCTGGTTCGCAACGACTTGGCTCACTCGCAGCAATACACGCGGGTACTCGCCATCCCTTCAAAGAAAGCGCGACAGCGACCCGCTACTTACCTTGAAGCAGATGATGTGCGCGCAATCATCGGCAAACCTGATCGCCGGACAAGCGCTGGATGGCGCGACTACACACTGCTGCTGTTTCTCTACAACTGCGGTGCCCGCGTGAGCGAGGCCGCTGACGTTCACTGGAACGATCTGCAGCTGCTTCCACCGCGACAGGTACGCCTGCGCGGGAAAGGCAAGAAGGAGCGCGTGCTGCCCTTGTGGCGAGAAACGAGCGACGCATTGCATCGGTTGCGTGGCATGCCAGGAAATGGGGACACGCAGCATGTATTTGTGAACCACTATGGTCAGCCGCTGACGCGGGATGGCATCGCCTACATCCTGAGCAAGTACGTGTCGGCAGCTGTGCCCGATCGCCCGATGCTCGCACACAAGAGAATCACGCCACATGTGCTGCGCCACAGCTGTGCCGTCGCACTGCTGCAGTCCGGTACCGACGTGACGGTGATCCGTGATTACCTTGGTCACGCCAGTATCGCCACGACCGGGAGATATCTCACTACGAATCTGAAGATGAAGCGCGACGCAATGCAGAACTTCTGGAAGCATGCCGGAATCGAGCCCTCACGTTCCACGCCCTGGAAACCCAAACCTGATCTGCTTGCGTTCCTACAATCGCTTTGAATTCTCTGATTTATGTCGAGCAATACGTGCACGAGTGCCGCGTCCGTGTGTCGTTGCGACCACGTCACTCAACATAAAACAGCACTCCAGATAATGAGCCCAACACGCAGCCTCGTAGATTTCACCGCTGGCGTATAGCCGATCAAACCCTGCGTAACCATCGGCTTGCAAGATGCCCTTGAAGTCGTTCAGGTGCTTGGCGGGATGCTCGCCTTTGCGATCGGGCGAGTAGGCGAACCACACGGCTGCGGGCTCGGGGATTGATTGTTTGCCCGTGTCCGCGCCGACTTTGTCTGTCGGCGCATTCGGCGCATTGCGATCATCACGCACATACGTCCACAGTCGTCCGGTCTTGGTGGTGCCGCGCCCCGGTTGCAGTACCGGCACCGGCGTATCGTCGGCATGAAGCTTCGATCCTGACGTCACGTAATCGGCAAGCGCGCTGACCAGTGGGTTGAGCAGGCTACTTGCACCGCCCACCCAATCAGCCAACGTCGAGCGCGATAGTTCAACGCCTTCACGTGCATAGATTTCACTTTGCCGGTACAGCGGTAGGTGGTCTGCGTATTTCGACGTGAGCACATGCGCCAGGAGTCCGGCACCTGCGTAGCTACGAGCGAGTGGTCGATGCGGCGCTTCGGCTTGGCTGATCGTCTTGCAGCCACTGCACAGGTATTTCGGCCGTACCTGAACCAACACTTTGAAGCGTCCAGGCACATACTCTAGAAGCTCAGACTCGTCGGCTCCCAGCTGCGTCATTTGACCTTCATGCGCACCGCAGTGCTTGCACCCGCAGGCAACACCGGCAAGGCCATGATGCTTGGGCGCGTACACCACGCGCTCGCGTGGTAGATGCTCGGGGAGCGCGCGGCGCTCTAGGAGGCTTGACGTGGCGGCAACGTCATCGGAGGGGTTCGTTTGCGCCGTGACGTTGGTAGAAGCAGCGACCGCTTCATGCGCAGACAGCGTACTCTCCAAGTCCTCAACGATGAGTTCAAGCTGCAATATTTGCGTGTCGAGTTTCTCGCTCGATGCACCGAAGCGTGCTCGCTTCATGCGCGCAATTTGTAGCTTCAATTTCTCGATCAAGAGATCGCGCTCAAGCACCATCGCATGCAGCGATTCGACGTCACTTGGCAGCGTGACTTTGATTGGAGGGGCGGCTGCAACGGGCATGTCGTGTTAGACAATAGCGCAGGCAAATGTTTCGTGATCACAGCACAAATTTGACTGAATTTTATCGTGCACACGTTGCCTAGAAGGCAGGGGGTTAGTGATGACGCAAGAGCGTCATCATGTCCTCAATTTCACCCCGCAAGCGTTGGTCGCCACGTGCGCTCGGGACGTCTCCAGTCAATGCCTTCGAGCAACATGGCCAGCTGCGCGCAGGTGAGATGCACGCGTCCACTGGTGACCGTCGTCGGGTTGGGCCAGATGAAGCGGCCTCGCTCCAGACGTTTGGCAAACAGGCACATACCGTCACCACTCCACCACAAGAGTTTGATCTTGTCGCCACGCCGACCACGAAACACGAAGATGTGGCCTGAGAAGACGTCCTCGGCCGTGTCGTTGCTGGCCTTGTCGTCGGTAGCGCCTGTGTTGTCTTGGCTGGGTTTACTCCCAGCCATTTGGTTCTGCACCAGCGCGGCCAGGCCGTCGAATCCTTTCCTCATGTCAGTGACACCTGCGGCAAGCCATACTCGCGTGCCAGTTGGCACTCCGATCAAACTGTTCATCGCGATCTGGTGCCACGCAAGCAATCGAGTACGGTGCTGAGTGCCGTCGCATTGACGTTGGCATCAACAATGATTCGCGCACCACTGATTTCGATGCTGATCCGACCCGCAGCGTTGCCGAGGGGTGGTGTCGAATATGTCGGTGACGATGGAGGGGACTGCTCGGTCGTGGACACCAGCATGTCGGGCGCACGCTCGGGGAGCATGGTTACCGGGAGAAGCTTGGGTGCACTTTGCCTACGCTTCTCGACGGGCCTACGTTGGCTTGTCTCGTCGCGCTTTCGTTCACGGATTAGCCATTTGCGAAGGACGTTGGTGTTGAGCCCGTGCGCTAAAGCCATGCCCGATACCGACACGCCCGGTTGGAGGCAGGCTTCGACGAGCTTGCGCTGTGCGTCCGCATCGTAGATGTTGCGCCCGTCACGTTTCTTCCGGGCTACCAGTTCTTCCCGACTGACTACCACTGTCACCAATTTATTGCTCATGCTCCCTACCTAGGCGTCCGCCTTCTTCTACGTGGACGCCTAGATTCTCAGAGCTTCACTCCCTATGCCATAACGGTAATCACCGGACGCTTACCCTTCGGTTCGCCCAACACAATCGATTTTTCGCACCGAGCTTTATCTTCCGATAATGACTTCCTCGCACAAATAAAACATCGCCACGCGATAGATAATCGCTATACGTCGCGCAACCCAAAATCGCACTTCCGATGCAAAAGGCAAATGACCATGAAAACGAAGCAAGCTAACAAAGTCACCAAAGTCGATATTGGTATCAGCGACAAAGATCGTGCCGCAATCGCGCAAGGGCTCTCCGGCCTGCTCGCCGACAGCTACACGCTCTACCTGACCACGCACAACTTTCACTGGAATGTCACCGGACCGATGTTCAATACCCTGCACCTGATGTTCATGGGGCAGTACACCGAACAGTGGAATGCACTTGATCTGATAGCCGAGCGCATCCGTGCCCTCGGCCACCCCGCCCCGGGAACGTATAAGGAATTTGTCAAGCTGGCAAGCATTAAGGAAGTTGAAGGCGTCCCGAAGGCGCTAGACATGGTGCGTCACCTCGTCGCCGCGCAGGAAGCCACCGCCCGCACCGCGCGCAAGCTTTTTCCGCTGGTAAG
>JAYWAQ010000081.1:0-2478 GCA_043782305.1 Burkholderiales bacterium | reverse complement strand
AAAACCAGTCGTTGTGCGGCCGTTCGCGGTAGACCCACAACGCCCGATGATCGGGGGTTCTGGCGATGTAGTAATCACGCTGTACGTTTGGATTTCCTTCGCCGCGATCAGGATGCGACCAGTTTTCGATGATGCGCTCGGGCTGCTGAAAATAGATTGATTGCGTGAAGGCGTTGACCTCGCGCTCCGTCAGACGTCTTGGCGGATCGACCAGCCACGCAGGGCGAATGTCAGCACTACCTTTAATTGTGGTTTGTGATTTGTCGGTCGTCGATGCTGGCAATGCATTGGTGGACTCCGGTAATGCGTTTGCATTGCAGTTCGGCGAGCGCAGCGCCCTATTTCCCAGCCGCAGTTTGAGCAGCGTGGTGAGCGCGCTCCATTCCCGATCTCTTTGCCTCGATTTATCGAAGAGATCAACGTCGGCAAACTGCATCGGCTCAATGCGCTCGCACGAGAGGCTCAAGGTGGAGATTTCATGCGAAATCGGCAGGCGCTCGATGCGCGCATTAAAGAGACGTAGCCAGTCTGAAGCGAGGTGCATGCCGTGTGCGGCTTGCAGCGAAAATTCCGTTAATTTGAGGCTGCCTTCATGAAAGCGGAAGGTAATCGCTGCGCTCGTTGCAGCGCGGCTTACTAGGAAATCCTGCAATTGCAGCAACAGCGCTTCAACGCCTGGCATCCAGTGATCCTGCTCACGCGCCAGATCAAGAAATTCAACCGTTTCTGCGAAGCGCGCTATCGGCTGCCAGAAAGGCAAAGTCTCTGTAGCTTGCCCGTACGCGCGTGCCAGCGCGAGCGTCATCGCGGTGCCGTAACGACGACTTAGTTCGGACACGGGCAATCGTCGAAGTGCAGCGAGACTGTGCAAGTTGAGCGCATGCAGTTCGTCGATTAATTCGGCAGAAAAATCTGTTGTATCCAGACCCAGATCATCCAGCCACGGAGCGATGTTGTTGTCCACCACCAGCTGCCGATGTGCTCGTGCGAGCCAGCGCGCACCGAGCGATGTGGGCGCCAGTACGACATGGGTGCGCAAGTGTTGAGCATGTGAGATGGCTTGCGCTTGCTGCTGCAAGGCGTGAGTGCCACCGAACAGGGTGAGAGAGGCCGACACGTCAAGCAGCAGACCGAACGATTCGCTGATGTGTACGTTGGGTGTCAAGCGGCTGGTGGCTTCGGCCAGACGCGTTAGCAAGGCGGTTTCACGCATTGATTCTCGCGGCAGCGTGATCAACGCGTCGGTGAGTGCCGTGGCTTCAGCCAGAGAGCTATGCAGACTAATACCCAAACGCGCCGCTTTCTGGTTGCGGGCGACGATACGCGGTCTGCGCCCATCGCGCTCGAAGATGGCGACCGGTGCAGACTCAATCAACGTGTGTGAGAAGGCCTGAAGCGGGAGCGCGGGGATGTAGAGAGCGAGCCACACGTGGCACTGGCTATTAGTGCGTGCCTGCCGTTGCGCGCACTATGCTTGGTCGGATATGGGTATTTGGTGTGAATGTCTTGGACGTGCCCTGTGTGAATGACGAATCAGGCATCAGCCCAAAAGTGGTCGCTTGATCGAGCTTTTGCGCTGCTCGCAACTGACCATATAAACGCGCTTGCACCGAGGCGCGATCCAGTGTGATGAGCGGTCGTGTCAGCAGTCGCCCACGGCACTTGAGCACTTGCAGGCGGATGTGCGCGTCATCCGCCGCAAAGCCAAAGCGCAACCAGGCCGGCGAGGGCTGCGACATAGAAGATTTGCCGCGAAAGTGGATCAGCATCGTCTCGCGCCCGAGAGTCGACAAATGCAGGCGACGCAGGGTTTCGGGCGCGCAGTTCATATTGGCCGGACTCCACAGCACCACCATGCCCGGCAGACCAGTTTTGAGCGCTTGTTCGGCTGACCATAGGTTTTCCTTTGATGACTTTGCGGAGGAGGAGGGGTTTATTTGTGTAATACGTGACGCGTCGATTCCGGCTTGTGTCAGCGCTGGAGCGAACAGGGTATGTGGCGCACCGATACACAGGACTGGACGTTTTTCCTGAGTCAAACGCGCCATCGCGGGCAGAACCAACGAAAGCTCGCCGCACCCCCCGGCGTCGGTCATGATTTCTGTCATTGCGCCCACTGGCCAGCCGCGCCAGGGCAGAAACGCGTCCAGCACGGCGAAGCTTGTGGCGATGCCGGTCGCGACCGCGTTTGCACGACCCGCTGCCGTATTTAGCTGAGCGTCTTGCAGGTCTTCCGCGCCCAGTCGAACGTGATCGCGCACGACGGCATGATTCGCAGCTAGCTGGTTGTAGAAAAGCGCATTCATTACTGTTAATTTATACAGTAATTTGTGCCCGTTGCAAATGCTTGTGTGGGGCTTGCACTAAAGCATATCAAAGCCTACAATGTTGTCATGCTGTCTGACAACTTTGTTTTTGAGCGAGGGTTAACTCATGCTGCCGATGCGTTGAGCGGGTCTGCACGTACGCCGCTAAATA
>JAYWAQ010000080.1:0-2479 GCA_043782305.1 Burkholderiales bacterium | reverse complement strand
CCACGCTCACGGAAGCCAAACGCCTGACTGAGGCCTTTTTGGCACTTGATGCGGCGAGCGCGACATCTGATCAAAAGCGACGGTTTCGCCAGCGCGTTGCTTTGGTCGAATTGACCTACGGAAAAGTCGACGGCACGGCGACTGCTATCGTTGCCGAGACGCCACCATCAGCCGATTTCGCGAAGATCGGACGAACCGAAGCCTCGCGCCGATACATTCTGCAATCCATGCTTGAGAGCACTGGCGGGCGGGGCGCTGACGCCTGCAAATCTGCGCAGGCGGCAGTCGCGGCCTGGGGAGCAGACAATCGTGGCTATGTGCTTGCGTCATACTCGCTGCGGGCCGCTATCGTATGCACATTGGCCGGTGAGAGCAGCGCCGCTACTCTGTCGACGGATGCCATCAATGCCATCCCGAAAGAGCTGCCTGACGATCATCGGCTGCGACAGGTCGGAGCGTATTTAGCGCAGTTGCAACAGGCGCGTGACAAAGCTCAAGTTGATGCAGCGCTCACCGAGTTTCTCTCCAAAATCAGGTCTGGAGTCAACTCCGTCACCAGCACGGAGATTTCAGCGTCGCTAACCGGACTCGCGTTCTAATTGGTTTTTTGGGCAAATCGTGGCCAGATGTCACTTTCTGCTCGCCAAACGCGTCTCTACTGATGAACCCGCGTTCAACCTCGACTGACGCGGGTTTGATGCAGCCCTTCTCCCCGAGTTGCTGCGTCGCCGATGTGTTGCGATCTCGTCGCGCCCTGCGACCTGTTGCACCGTTGGCAAACGCCCTCACGCTCCCCGCGTGTCCGGCGGGTGCGAAAGCAGTTCCTCCCTGCGCTTCGTGCAAAAACTCCGGCCCGCTTTTTGGCGGGCCTTTTTTTTGCCTGGATTCGTTACAGCTTTTTCACCTAATGCATGTTAATAAAGGGCTAATCGCAATTTATGGCATTAATCGACTTCTGCGAAAATCGCGCCGATCCCCAGCTATCGCAGCGGCTTTGCCGCAAAGACGCTTTTATTCAACGCGCCTGAAAGATAGTTAAATGCTACAAAATATAATATTGAGCAATAATATTCTTTGCATTGCGCTGTTTTTCTGAATTAAAGCAATTTTCTTGCTTCGCGTAAAATCATTGCATTGCAACAAGAAAACGCGAAATCCGCCATGACTGCCACGCTCAATCGCCAAGTCGACGATGTTCGTATCAAGGACATTTTCGAGCTTGCTCCGCCCTCTCATTTGTTGCGCGAATTTCGGCCCAGCGAAGCGGTCGAGCAGCTGGTTTTTGACACACGACGCGACATTCATAAGGTGCTGCACGGCGCGGATGATCGACTTGTCGTCATCGTTGGCCCCTGCTCGATGCATGACAAAAAAGCGGCGCTTGAATACACGAAAAAGCTCAAACTACTTCGTGACGAACTGGCGCACGATTTGATCGTCGTGATGCGCGTGTACTTCGAAAAACCGCGCACCACGGTGGGCTGGAAGGGCCTCATCAATGACCCGTTCCTCGATGGCAGTTTCAAGATCAACGACGGATTGCGTCTTGCCCGCGAGCTGCTCCTCGACATCAACGAGCTGGGCGTTCCCGCCGCCACGGAATTCCTCGACACGCTCACGCCCCAGTATTACGCCGATCTGATCTCGTGGGGCGCGATTGGGGCGCGCACGACCGAGAGTCAGGTGCATCGCCAGTTGGCCAGCGGCATGAGCTGCCCGATGGGCTTCAAAAACGGCACCGACGGCAATATAAAAATCGCCGTTGATGCGATCAAGGCGGCCGCTGCACCACACTTTTTCCTGTCCGTCACCAAGGGCGGCCACAGCGCCATCATCTCGACCAACGGTAACGAAGATTGCCACGTCATCCTGCGCGGTGGCAAGGCGCCGAATTACGATGCCGCCAGCGTTGAAGCATCAGGCGGCGAACTCGCCAAAGCCGGTTTGCCCCAGCGCATCATGGTCGATTTCTCGCACGCCAATTCGAGCAAACAGCAAGACAAGCAGATTGAAGTATCAGCGGATGTCGGACGACAAATGGCGGCTGGGGACGAACGCATTTTCGGCGTGATGATTGAATCGCATCTGAACGCCGGGCGTCAGGATTTGATCCCGGGAAAAGAGCTCGCCTACGGCGTCTCAATCACCGACGCCTGCATCGACTGGACGGCGACGGAAGGGGTTCTGCGGCAGTTGGCAGCGGATGTTCAGAAGCGGCGACTTGCGCAGCCTGAGTAGCCTCTTTGCGAGCAACCGGGCTAGGTTTTGCGTCCCGACAAAGCCGCAAACACGCCAAGCCCAATGAACGAGCATCCAGCGATGGTGCGGCCGGTGCGGCCCGCGCCACGATGCTTTGCGAGCCACGGTGCAATCGTGCCCGCAGCGATGGCATAAATCGCGTCGCTGGTTGACGCAATCAACACGAATAGAGCGCCGAGGAACATTGCCTGCGCCATGGCCGCACTGCCCGTCCCCTGCT
>JAYWAQ010000079.1:0-2483 GCA_043782305.1 Burkholderiales bacterium | reverse complement strand
CTCAAAAAGCCGGCGAAGGTTGGTGCAGTTGAGTTCGGCGACATTCCTGAACCTGCGATTCCCGCGCTCGACAAGCCTTACAACATTCTGGCGACTGGCATTGGCGGCACCGGCGTGCTGACCGTCGGCCAGGTGCTCGGCATGGCAGCCTTCCTCGAAGGCAAGGGCATGACCATTCTGGACATGTCGGGCCTTGCGCAAAAGAATGGCTCGGTGATGAGCCACATCCGTATCGCACCGACGCAGGCCATGTTGCACGCCACGCGCGTGGCGGCAGGTGAAGCACAACTCGTTTTGGGCTGCGACGTGCTCACAACCACCGCAGAAGATTCGCTCGCGAAGATGGCCGTCGGCGTGACCAAAGCGATCATCAATTCAGCGGTCGTCATGCCAGCCACATTCACGCACAGCGCCGATCTCAAATTCCCGCTCGGCAGCATGGAGCGCGAAATCACTGAGGCCTGTGGCGCGGATTCCGCATGGTTCATGGACGCTACCAAAGTCGCGACACGCCTGATGGGCGACTCCATTGCGACCAACCTGTTTGTGCTCGGTTACGCATGGCAGAAGGGCTTCATTCCGCTGCTCGAAGCCACGATCCAGCGCGCCATTGAACTCAATGGTGCCGCAGTGCCGATGAACAAAAACGCATTCCTTTGGGGCCGTCGCGCCGCAGTCGATTTGAAGCGCGTCGAAGAAATTGCCACGCCGAAAATCGCCGCCCCCGTGTCGATGAAGTTGAGCGAATCGCTTGATGAAACTATTTCTCGCCGCGTTGCATTCCTCACCGATTATCAGGATGCAAACTACGCCAAAACCTATGCGGATTTCGTAGCGTTTGTGCGTCAAGCCGAGACCGCAAAGTTGCCCGGCAAGACTGCGCTGACCGAAGCCGTCGCCCGTTATTACTTCAAGCTGCTCGCCGTTAAAGATGAATTCGAGGTCGCCCGGCTGCACAGCAACGGCGATTTCGAGAAACGCATTGCCGGTCAGTTCGAAGGCGACTACAAACTCAACTTCCATCTCGCACCACCCATCTTCTCAAGGAAAGACCCGGTAACAGGCGAGCTGAAGAAGCGTCAATTCGGCCCGTGGATGATGAGTGCCTTCCGTTTCCTTGCCTCACGCAAAGGCCTTCGCGGCACCGCGCTAGACATCTTCAAAAACACCGACGAGCGCCGCATGGAGCAACAGCTGAAAGTGGACTATCGTCGCCTGATCGAAGAGCTCGTCGCCAAGCTTGCACCACACAATCATTCACTGGCCGTCCAACTCGCACAAATCCCGGAAGATATTCGCGGTTACGGTCATGTGAAAGAGCGTCACTTCAAGGCGGCGAAAGCGAAAGAAGCGGGTCTCAAGGCGGCATTTGATGCCTCCAGGGTAGTGATTGGCATCGCCCCCGTGGCACAGGTAGAAGCTGCAAAAGCAGCGTAGAGAAAGTAGTGAGTGTCGTTGTATGTTGTATCGCAAAAGGTTAGCTTCATTTTTACTTTGCCTGGCCTTGGTGGCGTGCACGTCTCAATCGACAAAACCACCCGATCCCGCCGCATTGCAGCGCAGTGCGGCGCTGTCGCGGATCGCAGATGCGACGCACCAATCGGGCTTCAATGGCATCGTGCTGATTGCCGACGCGCAGCAGATTCTTCTGGAGCGCGCCTATGGCCGATTGTCACCGCTGTCTGATGAGCCTCTGCGCGTTGACAGTGTGTTTCGGCTGGCGTCGATCTCAAAGCAAGTGACCGCGATTCTGGTGATGCAGGAAGTCGGTGCTGGTCGCCTTACACTCGATGAAACATTGGGCATGTCTTGGCCAGATTTTCCGAATGCAGATGCACGAACCGTTACGCTGCGGCAACTGTTGATGCACACGTCGGGATTACCGAATCCCGATGACGTTGTTGGCTTTTACAATGCGGAAAATGCCGGGAAGGGTCACATGCGTTCTGCCGCGCAATCAGTGTGTTCTCAGCCACTCAAGCAAAAGCCCGGTGAGAAATTTGAGTACAACAATTGTGACTATCTGGTGCTCGGCGCGTTGCTCGAAAAGATAACCGGCAGTGACTACGAAACGCTGGTTCGCGCTCGCATGTTCAGTCCTTCGGTCATGGTGACTGCGGGTGTTTATTCGCCAGACACTCGAGCTCTTGCGAACCACGCGCAGGGCGTTGTGGATGGCAAGAGCGATGGCGTCGTCAATCCCGCAGCTTATGGTGCAGCAGGCGGGCTGTTCGGCACGGCGCGCGACGTGTGGCAACTGAATCGTGCGTTCGCTGCGGGGCGACTTATTGACGAGCCAGCACGCGAAGCAATGACCAGACCCAATCAGTGGGGCGCAGCGCTCGGTGTTTGGTCGTACATGCTCAAAACTACGAAAGGGCGCGTAATCAGAATCGTGGAGCGGCAGGGCTGGATAGGCGGCATACGCGTGGTCAATCTACTCGACCTGAACTCGAACACCAGCGTTATCGTCATGAGTACCC
>JAYWAQ010000078.1:0-2486 GCA_043782305.1 Burkholderiales bacterium | reverse complement strand
CGCGAACCTGCAAGTGGTGCCCTACAAAAGTGGCAACGAGAGCGCGACGGCGATCATGGGAGGTCAAGTGCAGGCGACCTCCGAGGCGAGCATCGTATCGCTGCCCAAAGTGAAGGGCGGCAAAATGAAAGCGCTGGCCGAGACGTGGACGAAGCGCATCTCGGTCTACCCGGAATTGACGACCGCGACTGAGCAGGGCTTTCCGGAAATCAACATTGTGCATTGGGCTGGCGTCCATGCGCCGAGTGGTGTGCCGACTGACGTTCTCGACAAGCTCGCCGCCGCAGTGGATGCCGCGATGAAAATGCCAGAGGCAGCAAATCGTCTGAAATCGTCGGGCATTGAGCCGATCGGCGGAAACCGTGCTTCGTTTATTCAGTACGTCGCCGAGGAGCGCGCAAGACTCGCCGCCATCATCAAAATTTCCGGCATGAAAGAGGATTGATGCGAATGGAAAATCAAACCACGCAACCGACGCACCGCAACGACATCAAACGCATTGTTGTGTATTGCGGCGCCAATGTTGGTAACAATCCAGAGTATGAAAAAGCGGCTGAAACAGTGGGGCGTACGCTCGCGGAGCAGGGTATTGGCCTGGTGTACGGCGGTGGCGGCGTAGGGCTCATGGGCGTCGTAGCCGATGCGGCACTCGCGGCTGGTGGCGAGGTCATCGGCGTGATACCCGAGGCGCTGAAGGTGCTCGAAGTCGGCCATAAAAATCTGACCGCGATGCATGTGGTGCCTGACATGCACAGTCGCAAGGCGATGATGTTGGGGCTGGCCGACGCCGTGATTGCCATGCCGGGCGGATTTGGCACGATGGATGAATTGTTCGAGGCGCTGACCTGGAGCCAGCTCGACTATCACCGCAAGCTGTGCGGACTCTTGAACGTAGCGGGCTACTACGATCACCTGATTGCGTGGATAAATCACTCAGTCGAAGTCGGGATGGTGAAGGCGGTGAACAAGGATCTGATCGTGTCTGGCGACAATGTGGAAGAGCTCCTGCGCGGGCTGCGCAAGCGGGAGTTTCCGTTGTCGCAGAAGTGGATGGGACGGTAACGAATTTATTGATGCAGGCGACCGTTTCGCGGGTGCGGCGATGGCCCCCAAAGCTCCGTTGGTGGTCACATGTTCGCGACAAACGCGGTGCCCGGAGGCAGTCGACGCTACGGCCCATGCCAAAATGCAGTGATGGCACTCAACATCCCCACCACGCTCACCTGGATTCGCATCGCGTTGATCCCCGCGTTTGTCGGGGTGTACTACTTACCGCATGACTGGCTGAGCCCGACACAGCAAAACTGGACCGGTGCGCTGATCTTCGCGGTCGCTGCGATTACCGATTGGGCGGATGGCTTTGCAGCCCGCAAGCTTGGGCAAACCTCGGCGTTTGGCGCGTTTCTCGATCCGGTCGCGGACAAGCTGATGGTCGCGGCGGCGCTTTTGCTGTTGGTGCAAATGAAACGCGCTGACGCGGTGGTTGCCTTCATCATTGTGGGGCGCGAGATTGCGGTGTCGGCGCTTCGCGAATGGATGGCAAAGATTGGTCAGTCGAACAGCGTCGCCGTGAGCACCATCGGTAAGTTCAAAACGACAGCACAGCTCACTGCGATCATCGCGTTGTTGTTGTACGAACCCTTCTTCCCCGGCATCTCAACACCGGTGCTAGGCACCATCGCGCTGTTTATCGCAGCGGCGCTCACGCTGTGGTCTATGTTTTATTACCTGAAACTCGCCTGGCCACACATGCGGGATGATGCAGCGAGTCGGCCACCACCGCGCGAGTCTGATTAGCACCGGTCGATTTGCCAGAAGTTTCGATTTATGGCTATAATTTAAGGCTTCGATTCCTCGATAGCTCAGTTGGTAGAGCGCCGGACTGTTAATCCGTAGGTCCCTGGTTCGAGCCCAGGTCGAGGAGCCATATACATCAAGGGTTGCAGCGATGCAGCCCTTTTTGTTTTTACCCCCCTTGTGGCGCAATTGTGTCGTGAACCAAACGACCTACGACTTCCGCATGTATGCGAAGATGGTCCTGTGACAGATGCGCGTAGCGCCTGACCATCTGCTGTGATTTCCAACCGCCCAGTTCTTGCAGCGAAAAAATCGGTGTGCCGTTTTGAACGTGCCAAGAAGCCCAAGTATGTCGCAAATCGTGCCATCTGAAGTCGTGGATGTCCGCGCGGAGTAGAGCCGCACGCCAAGCTCTAGTGTTGGCTGACGAAACGGGCTTCCCTCGATATGTAAACACATATTCCGGATGCTTCCCCAACTGCGCTTGGACCACTTGAGAGGCCATTTCGCTTAGCGCAACCGTAAACGCCTCCCCGTTCTTCATCTGCTCGGGCGTGTAATGGACGAGCCGATTCGGAAGGTCTACTTGCTCCCATTTTAAGAAGAGAACGTTCGACTGTCGGACACCAGTGGCCAAAGCAAACACGACCATGCTTTTCTGATGGCTTGGCACTTCAGCGAGGAGATCG
>JAYWAQ010000077.1:0-6915 GCA_043782305.1 Burkholderiales bacterium | reverse complement strand
GGTCACCGTGTTGCTTGGCGCTACGCAGGCTGGAAAGACCACCCTGATGCGATTGATGGCAGGGCTTGATCGACCGACCACTGGTTGCGTTCGGGTCGACGGAAAGGACGTTACGGGCATGCCCGTTCGTGATCGTAACGTTGCGATGGTGTATCAACAATTCATTAACTATCCGTCGATGACCGTGTTTGACAACATCGCGTCCCCGCTCAAACTTCGCCGTGAAAAAAACATTGAGTCACGGGTTCGGGCGTTGGCAGAGAAGCTGCACATTGAGCATTTTCTACAGCGCCTACCCGCTGAGCTATCAGGTGGCCAACAGCAACGCGTTGCCCTGGCGCGAGCGCTTGCAAAAAAAGCGCCACTGATGCTTTTAGACGAGCCGCTCGTCAATCTCGATTACAAGCTTCGCGAAGAATTGCGTGACGAGCTGACGGAGCTTTTTGCGGTCGGCGATTCGACGGTCGTTTACGCAACCACTGAACCGACCGAAGCCTTATTGCTTGGCGGCTACACGGCCGTGCTCGATAAGGGTGAATTGTTGCAATATGGCCCGACGGCAGACGTGTTTCGTCGCCCGACGTCAATGCGCGTCGCGCGTGCGTTCAGCGACCCGCCGATGAATTTGGTCAGGGGTAGTGCTGACGGCAATGTGATTGCTCTGGCGGGCGGCGTGTCGTTGCCTCGTACTGTAACAAACGCGATATCAGCCAACGTAACCGTGGGCATTCGCGCCAGCGCTTTGCACGCCATTGCTCGCACGAACAGTATTGCAATACCGGGAAAAGTTGAACTCGCAGAAATTTCAGGATCAGAAACGTTCGTCCATGTGAGCACTGCGGTCGGTGAAGTCGTCGCGCAATTTACAGGGGTACATCAGTTCGAGTTGGGTGCGAACATCACGCTCTACTTGCAACCAGATCAGGTGTATGTGTTCGACGCAAATGGCGCGCTACTCGACGCGCCGAATTTCGAGGTGAGGCACTAACTATGGCTCGCATCGAACTCGATCTGGCTCACGCTTACAAAGCCAATCCGCAGAGTGAAGAAGATTACGCACTGCTGCCGCTGAAAATGACGTTTAACGATGGTGGCGCGTACGCGCTGCTCGGGCCGTCTGGGTGCGGAAAAACTACGATGCTCAACATCATTTCGGGGTTGGTTAAGCCCTCGCACGGTAGCGTGAAATTTGATGGGAAAGATGTCACTGCACTCACGCCGCAACAAAGAAACATCGCACAAGTGTTTCAATTCCCAGTGATTTACGACACGATGACGGTGGCCGAAAACCTCGCGTTCCCGCTGAAAAACCGTGGCGTAGCTGCTGACAAAATCAAGCAACGCGTAGGCCAAATTGCCGAGATGCTGGAGATGAGCGGTCAGCTAGACGTGCGTGCCGCAGGCCTAGCTGCTGATGCGAAACAAAAAATTTCTTTGGGTCGAGGGTTGGTGCGCGAAGACGTGAGCGCGGTGCTTTTTGACGAACCACTGACCGTGATTGACCCGCATTTGAAATGGCAATTGCGCAGGAAACTCAAGCAGATTCACAACGAACTCAAACTCACGCTCGTCTACGTCACGCACGACCAAGTAGAAGCGTTGACATTTGCCGATCAAGTCGTAGTGATGACGCGCGGTCGCGCCGTACAAATCGGCAGCGCTGCTGAGTTGTTCGAGCGACCACAACATACCTTCGTAGGGCATTTCATCGGCTCACCAGGCATGAATTTTTTACCCGTAGCGAAAACTGCGAATGGACTAACGATCGCTGGGCAAAGTGTTGCCAGCGCTCTCACCATGCCGGCTCTAGCCCAGTTCACGTTGGGCATTCGTCCCGAATATGTGACTGTTGCCAGTGTCGGCGACACGAGCGCAGTGCGGGCCACGGTTACACAGCGACAGGACGTCGGCACCTACTGGCTCATTGCAGCAACCGTTGGGAGCAACATCATTCGTGCGCGCCTCGACCCAGACCAAAATATCCCAAGCGTGGGTGATACCGTGAGTCTCACGCTATTGGGGACGCACTCGTGCTTCTACGACAACGAGGTACTGATTCGATGAAACCGGTAAACCAAAAAGCGTGGTTCTTGATACTGCCTGTGGTGGTGTGCGTCGCGTTCTCGGCGATTCTGCCGTTGATGACTGTGGTGAACTATTCACTGCAAGACATCATCTCTCCTGAGCGACGTGTATTCGTTGGCACTGAGTGGTTTAAATCGGTGATGCGTGACGAAGATTTGCAAGGTGCACTGCTTCGCCAGATTACGTTCTCGCTGGCGGTGTTGGCCGTCGAAATCCCCCTCGGTATCGCGCTTGCACTGTCGATGCCCGCCAAAGGATGGAAGGCGTCGGTGGTTTTGGTATTGGTCGCTATTTCGCTATTGATCCCTTGGAATGTAGTCGGCACCATTTGGCAAATTTATGGACGCACCGATATTGGATTGCTCGGTGCAAGCCTCTCGGCAATGGGTTTTGACTATAGCTACACTGGCAACGCAACGGATGCGTGGCTCACCGTGCTGGTCATGGATGTGTGGCATTGGACGCCGTTGGTTGCGTTGCTGTGCTACGCCGGGCTTCGCGCCATACCTGATGCTTATTACCAAGCGGCGCAGATTGATGGTGCCACGAAGTTCGCCGTGTTTCGTTACGTCCAATTGCCAAAACTGCGCGGCGTGTTGATGATCGCCGTGCTGCTGCGTTTCATGGACAGCTTCATGATCTATACCGAACCGTTTGTGTTGACCGGTGGTGGCCCAGGCAATGCAACCACGTTCCTGAGCCAGTACCTGACCCAAAAGGCGGTCGGTCAATTTGATTTGGGTCCAGCTGCGGCGTTCTCTTTGATCTACTTCTTAATCATCTTGCTGTTGTGTTTCATCCTATACAACTGGATGCAGCGGGTTGGCACCTCGGACAAGGAGGCACAACATGGATGATCGACGCTTCAAGAAACGCACGCTCTTTCTGATCCTCTACCTGTTGTTTGCCATCCTGCCCGTCTATTGGATGGTCAACATGTCGTTCAAAACGAACGAAGAAATCTTGTCGACGTTTAGTCTGTGGCCGCAACACTTCACTGGGGATCACTACCGCACCATCTTCACGGATGTGTCGTGGTATTCGGGCTATATCAATTCAATGATTTATGTAGCGATCAACACCGTGATCTCGCTATCGGTCGCGTTACCGGCCGCATATGCTTTCTCTCGCTATTCATTCTTGGGCGACAAGCACGTTTTTTTCTGGCTGCTAACCAACCGCATGACGCCGCCCGCCGTTTTCCTGTTGCCGTTTTTTCAGCTTTACACCACCCTCGGTTTGATGGATACGCATATCGCAGTGGCAATGGCGCATCTGGTTTTCAACGTGCCGCTCGCGGTGTGGATTCTGGAGGGATTTATGAGCGGTGTGCCGCGTGAAATTGATGAAACTGCGTATATCGATGGCTATTCATTTCCACGATTCTTCTTGACGATATTTATCCCACTCATCAAATCGGGTGTCGGTGTTGCGGCGTTTTTTTGCTTCATGTTTAGCTGGGTCGAACTGTTGATGGCGCGTACCTTGACCAGTGTCAACGCCAAACCGATTGTGGCGGTGATGACGCGCACCGTGTCTGCGTCAGGCATGGACTGGGGCGTGCTTGCGGCTGCAGGCGTACTCACGATCGTGCCCGGCGCGATTGTGATTTGGTTTGTACGCCATTACATCGCCAAGGGTTTTGCGATGGGGAGGGTCTGATGTTTGAATGGATGGCTTGGACGACGCCCGTGGCCGTGTTTTTCACGTGTATCGTTTTGATGCTGATCGGTATGACGGTTTGGGAAATCAAATCGCCCACGCTGTCGCGTAAAGGCTTTTTACCAATCAGCACGACCCGTGGCGACCGATTGTTTATCGGCCTGTTGACAGCGGGTTACATCAATTTGATCTTCGTCGGATTTAGCGAAAAGATGATTGCCTGGTTCAACCTAGAACTCGAGCCATCAATTTGGATCAGCTTTGTGATTTCGATGATCTTGCTGGCGTTCATTATGAAGAAGGGTTGACGCCTGAGCCCCTTTTTGAGTTACGTTGCACCACGACATTGGCGTATGCATCCCGCCCAATGTCACACATACTTAGGGACGCAAAAAACAGAAGGAGAGTGAGCGATGAAGTTTCAAATGAAAGCGGTGGCTTTGGGCGTGCTCGCGATGGCGATCAGCCACAACGCGTTGGCCGGCGAAGCAGAGGCGAAGAAGTGGATTGACAGCGAGTTTCAACCATCAACGTTGAACAAAGATCAGCAGATGGCGGAGATGAAATGGTTTATTGATGCAGCAAAAAAACTCAGCGCTAAAGGCGTGAAAGAAATATCAGTTGTCTCGGAGACACTGACGACTCATGAGTATGAATCGAAGACCCTTGCCAAGGCCTTTGAGGAAATCACTGGTATCAAAGTCAAACACGACATCATTCAGGAAGGCGACGTAGTCGAGAAGCTGCAAACGTCGATGCAATCGGGTAAGTCGATTTACGACGGTTGGATTAACGATTCCGACCACATCGGCACGCACTACCGATATGGCACTGCGCTGTCACTGACCGATCAGATGGCCGGCGCGTGGAAAGATTACACCAACCCGGGACTGGATCTGAAAGACTTCATCGGCACCAGTTTCACCACGGCTCCTGATGGCAAACTGTATCAATTGCCTGACCAGCAGTTTGCAAACTTGTACTGGTTTCGTGCCGATCTCTTCGCTCGCCAAGACTTGAAAGACAAATTCAAAGCGAAATACGGCTATGACCTCGGCGTGCCGCTCAACTGGAGCGCCTACGAAGACATAGCGGCATTCTTCAGTGAAGATGTAAAAACCATTGATGGCAAACCCATCTACGGTCACATGGATTACGGCAAAAAAGACCCGTCACTCGGTTGGCGTTTCACTGACGCATGGCTATCGATGGCGGGCGCGGCGGATAAAGGTATTCCAAACGGGCTACCTATTGACGAATGGGGCATTCGAGTCGCTGCCGATAAATGCACGCCTGTAGGAGCGGCAGTTGCGCGCGGTGGCGCGACCAATTCACCGGCGGCGGTCTATGCACTGACCAAGTACGTCGATTGGATGAAAAAATATGCGCCTAAAGAAGCCACGGGGATGACATTTGGAGAAGCTGGACCGGTGCCGGCGCAAGGACAGATTGCCCAGCAGATATTCTGGTACACGGCATTTACGGCGGACATGATCAAAACCGGTTTGCCTGTGGTTAATGCCGACGGTACCCCGAAGTGGCGCATGGCCCCTGGACCCAATGGCCCGTACTGGAAACAGGGTATGCAAAACGGCTATCAAGACGTAGGCTCGTGGACGTTCCTGAAATCCAACGATGCAGATCGCGCAACCGCTGCTTGGTTGTACGCACAGTTCGTTACCGCCAAGACAACCTCGCTAAAGAAATCGATTGTTGGTCTCACGTTCATTCGAGATAGCGACATTCGCTCCGACTACTTCACGCAGAATGCATCGAAATATGGTGGTCTGATTGAGTTCTATCGTAGCCCAGCGCGCGTGGCATGGACGCCTACTGGCAACAACGTACCCGACTATCCTAAACTCGCGCAGCTCTGGTGGAAAAACGTCGCGGTGGCCGTGACCGGTGAGAAAACCCCGCAGCAGGCGATGGACAATCTGGCCAACGAGATGGACGACGTAATGGGGCGATTGCAACGTGCGGGCATGGCACATTGCGCGCCCAAACTTAACCCGAAGAGCGATCCAAGCAAGTGGCTCAGTGATACCAACGCACCATGGAAAAAACTTGCCAATGAGAAACCAAAGGGCGAAACGATTGCCTACGACACGCTGCTTAACGCGTGGAAAGCCGGCAAAGTTCGCTAATGTCGTTAAGTCCTGGTAGCAGAACCTAAGCTGGCCCGACCCTGCCGATCAATCGGATTGGCAGGGCGTTATGCTTTACGCATGCAAGTCATTTTTCGTTGCGATCCATCGCTGATTGATTCGTTACCGCCGCCGGTACCCGCTAGAGCGGCGTTGCCAGATTGGCTGCGTCAGATGGCCCCTCGCGTGCCATCGAGTGTGCATCAGCGCAGTATCCGCACCGTAAAACAATGCCCACCGTTCGTGGATGCAATGACGCACGGCTTTATGATTTTGCTTCCGTGCGACGTCACCGTTCAAGCGGGGCAGTTCAGTTGGGATTGGCCGCTGCCGAAGCTGAAACTACACAACCATCCTCGCGCTCCACTTAGCTTTCATGTGCCTGAACAGATTGCCGGTTCGCCGCTGGCGCACGGCGCGAACTCCGTTATTAAATTTAATAGCTTCTGGACAATCGAGCTTGACGTCGGTTGGTCGTTGATGGCGGTGCATCCGGTCAATCGCGACGATTTGCCGTTTCGCTTGATCTCAGGCGTTGTCGACGCGGATCGTTTTAACGACGTCGGCATCAACTTTCCAGCGCTATGGATTGACTCGAATTTCGCAGGCGTGCTGCCGCGCGGTACACCAATTGCGCAGTGCTATCCAGTGCCGCGTGAGCAGCCTACGCTGCGGCACGAAGCAATGACTGAAGAACATCTCACCCGCTTCGACGCATTGGCCGCGAAGATCATGTCTGGGCCTGGCGCCTACCGAAAAGGCTACCGCAGCAAGCGCAAGCCTTGATTTACGCGGCGCACTCATTTAGCGCCACACGCAACGCTTCAAGGTTTAGCCACAGGCGTCCAACGTTCGGCGTTGATAGGGCGTGCGCGATGCGACCGAATGTGTCCTCGCGCAAGCGGTAGGCGCGACCATAGGCGCGCATCGCCTCTTCAAGATTGCCCTCCTCTTGCAGGACGATGCCCAAATTAACCTCTGCATCGGCGCGCTCGGGTTCCCGCAACAGCACCTCGTGTAG
>JAYWAQ010000076.1:0-6937 GCA_043782305.1 Burkholderiales bacterium | reverse complement strand
TTGACCAGATAGTCGGAGGTCGAACCCTCCGGGGCCGACACAAAGCCGAAGATCACGCCGCGATCCTCCATAGGCGACAACTCGGTTTTGATGTTTTTGAACAGGAGTGCTGCGGTGCCAGCGACGATCAGCATGACGAGGATGATGATGAGTCGGTTGTCAAGCGCAAGGTTTAGCAGCCGCTTGTCGCCCCGCGTGAACGCATCAAAACCACGTTCGATCCAGTTGTAAATTTTCGAGTGTTTGGTTTCGTGTTTGAGCAACACCGAGCACATCATCGGCGACAGTGTGAGCGCCACAAAACCAGACACCACGACCGCGCCGGCAAGGGTCAATGCAAACTCGATAAACAATCGACCGGTGCGCCCCGTCGAGAATGCGAGCGGCGCGAACACCGCCGCTAGCGTGAGCGTCATGGCCACCACCGCAAAGCCGATTTCACGCGTTCCAACCAGCGCCGCCTGCAACCGACCCATGCCGTTTTCCATGTGTCGGTGGATGTTTTCAAGCACCACGATCGCATCATCTACGACCAGGCCCACCGCCAATACCATCGCCAGCAGCGTCAATGTGTTGACGGTGAAACCAAACGCGTACATGATGAAAAACGCGCCGGTCAACGACACCGGAATGGTGATCAGAGGGATGATGGTGGCGCGGAAGCTGCGCAGGAAAAAGAAGATCACCAGCGCCACCAAAACCACCGCCTCAAAGATGGTGGAGAACACCGCTTTGATCGATTCGGCGATGAACACGGAGCTGTCGTAGTTCAACTCAATCTTCATGCCTTTCGGGAGCGACTCCTGAATCAGCGGAATTTCGGCGATGGCCGCTTTCGAAAGCTCGAGTGGGTTGCCAGTGGACTGGCGGATGATGCCGAAGCCGACTGCCGTTTTCCCCATGAAGCGCTGGAATCCGCGCTCTTCAGCCGCTGCCACTTCAACCTTGGCGACGTCACGGATGCGGATCGGATAGCCAGTGGATTGCGAGATGGTGATCGCGCCAAATTCCTCTGGCGATTGCAAGTCAGTTTGCGCCAACACGTTGAATTCGCGCAGGCGACTCTCGATGCGACCCGCCGGAATCTCCACGTTCTGCGAGCGCAGCGCGTTTTCGACGTCGGCGACGGTCAGTCTGAATGCCGCAAGTTTGGCCGGCTCGATGAAGATGCGCATCGACGTTTTGCGTTCGCCGAATATTCGCAGGTCGGCCGCGCCCGGCAGCACCAGCAAGCGTGGCTTGATCAGCCGGTTCACGGTGTCGGAAAGTTGCAGCTGAGTGTGAGTTTCGGAGGTGAGTGCAAACCACATCACGGGAAACGAATCGGCCTCAACTTTGGCGATCACCGGCTCATCGGCGGCGTCCGGCAGGCGCGCGCGAACGCGGGCCACTTTGTCGCGAACTTCAGCGGCACCGACGTCCGGATCTTTGGTGATTTTGAAGGTGACGGTAATGTCGCTGCGCTCGGAGCGTGAGTTTGACGTGATGAGGCTCACGCCCTCGATACCGGACAGCGAGTCTTCCAAAGTCTTGGTGATTTGCGACTCGATCACCTCGGGCGACGCGCCCTTGTAACCCGTGCTCACACTGACGATCGGTTCGTCAATCTTTGGATATTCGCGCACCGACAACCGCTGATAGCCGATCAGGCCAAGCAGCACTACGACGAGTGAGAGCACCGTGGCCAAGACGGGCCGCTTAATGCAGAGGTCAAAGAAATTCATGCGTCTGCTCCCTGTGCCGGTTACGATTTAACCAGCAGCTTTTACGAAAAACCCTTTTGGCACATGGGCTAAAAGAGAATTACAACTAAAGTCGACTATTGACATAAGACGCGCCTACGCCCTTATTAATTGGGGCATTCACGATAAAGCTGTTAGCCTTTTTCTTTCGCGGGTGAAGCTGCGGACGCTGCTGGAGTTGCGGTCTTCGTCGCTCCCGCGCCTCCACCGGCAGAACGCACGGCAACGCCATCGCGCAGCTTCTGCCACCCGGCGATCACAATCGTGTCATTGGCGTTCACGCCTTCAACAATTTCTGCTTTGCCATCGCGGCGCTGCCCGACCTCCACCTTGGTGCGCAGCGCACGACCATCGACCACGCGGAACATGATCTGATCTTCGCCCTGCATTGCCACAGCTTGTTCTGGCACCACGACCGCGTCACCGGTATCGGACAACGTGAGTCGCACACGGGCAAACATGCCGGGCTTCAGCAGTCCGGCCTTATTTGTCATCTGCGCTCGCAACACCACCGCGCGTCCGGCGGTGTCGAGTTGCGGATTCACAGCGTAAACGCTGCCAGTAAACGGCTGGCCCGGCAGCGCATCCAGCGTCACCGCAAGCGCTTGCCCTACGCGCACTTTTGACTGGAAAACTTCCGGGATTTTGAAGTCCACCTTGATCGGATCAGTCTTCTCCAGATTCACGATGTCCTGACCGTCTTTCACATAGTCGCCCAGGCTCGCCGTACGTAGGCCCACGGTGCCTGAGAACGGTGCCTTGATAAAAAGTTTGGTGAGTTTCGCTTCGGACAACGACACCGTTGCATCGGCTACGCGCATCGCGTTTTCGGCCTCGTCTTTCGCTTGACCTGAAATGAAATTACGCTCTTTCAATTCAACGGCGCGGTCGAACTTAGCCTTGGCTAATTTCTGGTTTGCCTTTGATTGTTCGAGTTCGGCGCGAGCCACTGAGTCATCGAGTTGCACCAGCACCTGTCCCATGCGCACGGGCTGACCTTCCTTGAAATTGAGCGTGACAATACGGCCCGACTGTTCAGCGCGAACAATCACCGATTCGTCGGAGCGCAAGCTGCCCACTGCGGTTACCGTTTTCGGCCAGCTTAGTTTTTCCGGCGTGCCCAACTCAACGGGCGTGCCGCCACCGCCTTGGCCGGCTGGCCCTGCCGCTTTGGTCGGGGCGCCTGCCGCAGCATTGGGCGTTGACGGCGGCGCAGGCGTCGCGCCGTCTGCGCTCTTTGCGGGTGAGGCTTGCGCGCCTTGCGCAACGGGCGCGGCTGATGCTGGTGCTGTCGCGACAGCAGTCGGTACGACGGCTGGTTTGCTGCCGCCAAACATAAACATGGCGCCCGCACCCAACACGGCACCCAGCACCGCGACCACAATGCCGTAAATCGTTTTCTTCATGACGCGTCAATACATCCGGTTCTTTTGTCGATTATGCGCTCGTATGATGTCATCTTGCGATGCAGCATTCCATATCATGCGCGGTTGTTGCCTCTCGATAAACCATGCTCACCATGCCCCTCAACCTAGCGCTGCGCCGTCAGCTATTTCCGACCCTGATTGTTGGCTTTGGTGCCTTCGTGAATTGCACGTTTGTACCGGTTGCAGCCGCGCAAACTGCCTACCCCAACAAGCCAATCCGATTGATCGTCCCGTTCCCGGCAGGCGGCTCGGTCGACGTCACATCCCGTGCGCTCGCACAAAAACTCTCCGAGCAAATGGGTCAGCAAGTTATTGTCGACAACCGCCCCGGCGCGGGTGGCAATATTGGCATGGATGCGGTTGCCAAATCAAGCGCCGACGGCTATACGCTCGGCATGGGGGCGCTGTCGACGCACGCGGTTAACCCGTCGCTCTACGCCAAAATGCCGTACGACGCGGTGAAGGATTTCGCGCCGATTTCTCTGGTTGTGGTGACGCCGAACGTGCTGGTTACCAACCCGCAGGCATTGCCTGCCACCGATGTTGCGGGCATCGTCGCCTACGCTAAATCAAGCGGCGGCAAGGTCAATTGCGCGAGCGGCAGCAACGGCAGCGCCGGTCATCTCGCCTGCGAGCTGTTCAAGCTGCAAACCGGCGCGCCGATCACGCATGTGCCCTACAAAGGCGGTGGCCCAGCGATGACTGACTTGCTCGGCGGGCAGGTGCAAATGATGTTTGACAACATGGCCTCCAGCGCGCCGCAGATCAAGGTCGGCAAGTTAAAGGCGTTTGCGGTCACCACGCCCGTGCGCAGCGCCCTCGCGCCCGACTTGCCAACGATGGCCGAAGTCGGCATCAAGGATTTCGATGTGTTCACCTGGTGGGGCCTGTTCGCCCCCGCCGGAACGCCACCGGAGATCGTAAAGCGGCTAGCGGTCGAGACGGCCAAAGCGCTCGCCGCGCCGGATTTGCGCGAAAAGTGGCTCGCCAGCGGCGCTGAGCCTTCCGCCAGCACCCCCGAGGAATTCAAGACGTTTATCGGCAAGGAACTGCCGAAATACGCGCGAATCGTCAAAGAAAGCGGCGCGAAGGTCGATTGACTTGTCGCAACATCGCGGTCTCGACGCAAAAGTCACTGCGCTACGAGGCCCCATTCACGGGGCTGCGCCTTACGTGCCGCACCATTAGAGCGCGTTTACAACGCCTCGCGGCCACCGGGGCCTATTTATTGCTGCTGAGGCGCACTGTCCGTCACCGAGTCCGGTGGAACAGCTTAGAATTCATGTGCAAAATGAAGAATATGACCGGCAGCGTTGTTTTTATTAGGCTTTTTCTGACGAGCGCTCTGACGCTTGGGCTTTTTTGCGCCCACACAACGGTGTTTGCGCAAGGCCCGAACCTGCTTTCGTCCGCCGCGCTGATTCTCGACGCTCGCTCAGGCGAACCGATTTACGCCAAAAACGCCAACACCATCACCCCGATCGCCAGCATCACCAAGCTGATGACGGCGATGATCGTGCTCGACGCGCAGCAGAACATGGACGAGCGCTTGTCGGTTGATCTGAATGATCTGGACTACCTCAAAGCCAGCCGCTCGCGGTTATCGATCGGGAGCGAACTATCGCGCCGTGAAATGCTGCAACTGGCACTTATGTCGTCCGAAAATCGCGCCGCCAGCACACTGGGTCGCCACTATCCAGGCGGGCTTGCCGCGGCAGTGGCCGCGATGAACGCCAAAGCGAAATCGCTCGGTATGGCAAATACTCACTATGTCGACACCTCCGGCCTGTCGCCAGAGAATGTGTCGACGGCCCGCGATCTGGCGGTGCTTGTGCAAACAGCGCAGCGATACCCGCTGATCCGCGAATACAGCACGCAGACCGATCAGTACGTTCAAATCCCGACGACCGGCCAGACGCTGCACTACAACAACTCCAACGCGCTGGTGAAATCCGACGGCTGGAACATCACGTTGCAGAAGACCGGATTTATCCGTGAAGCGGGCCGTTGCGTGGTGATGCTTGCGCAAATCGCGCAGCGACCGGTAGTGATGGTGCTGCTTGATTCTGTAGGCAAATTCTCGCGGCTGGGTGACGCCAACCGCGTCAAGACGTGGATGGAAACCGGTGAAGTGCTCGCGATACCAAAGCCAAAAGCCGTTGTACGCAAAGCCGTCAAGGGCAAGCGCGGCAAAGTGGTGATCGCCAAAAAGCGGCGGCGGTAAACCGGGCTCGCACCACCGCTACACAGCGCGCCGCGACGTCTCCAACAATTCCTTTGCCAAGCTCGATGTCGCGGCACCGACCTCGTGGCCCGAAAGCATGCGCGCGATCTCCGCGAGACGCTCTTTCTTGTTCAATGCCTTGACATGAGTCGTCGGGCTCTGCGCGTTATCGCGTGACACGGTGAAGTGGTGATCGGCATGAGCCGCGACCTGCGGCATGTGCGTAACGCAAAGCACCTGACGCCGCGCCGCCAGCGTTTGCAGCTTGCGCCCCACCTGCGCCGCCACCCGACCACCCACACCGACGTCGACCTCGTCAAACACCAGTGTCGGCACGGCGGCCGCATCGCCGCATACCACCAGAATCGCGAGTGAGAGGCGCGCCAGCTCACCGCCTGAAGCCACTTTGGCAAGCGGTGAAAACGGCAAGCTGGCATGTGATCGGAACGTAAATTCCACCGACTCAGCGCCCGTACATTCGACTTTGGGGTACGGTGCAAGCGTGACTGAAAAGTCCGCATTCGGCAGCGCGAGATCGGGCAGTTCTCTGGTCGCTGCGGCCGCCAGTTTTGTCGCTGCAACTGCACGCCGAACCGACAATTTCCCAGCAGCAACCGCTAGTGCTGATTCGGCAGAAACGCATTCCCGCTCGAGCGCATTGATGTCCTGCGCGGCAGCGAGCGCAGTGAGTTTTTCTTCAAGACTCTGCCAGTGCTCCACCAATTCCTCAGGGCGCACGCGAAGCTTTCGGGCGAGACCGAACAGCATCGACAAGCGGGTCTCTGCCTGCTGCAAGCGCTCAGGATCGAGGTTCAACTTACCAGCGTAATGGCGTAGCGATTGCGCCGCCTCGTCGAGCTGTACGCTTGCCGATTCAATCAGCGACCGCGCCTCGGCGAGCGCAGGATCGATCCGTTCAGCACTGGTCAATGCACTCGTCAACGAAGCCAGTGATTCCGCGACGCCGTCATCATCCGCAATCGCTGCGCGCGTTGATTCGACCGTTTGCAGCAACTCTTTGCTGTGACTGAGGCGAGACTGCTCTTGCGTCAGCGCGGTCCATTCCTCGGGATTGAGTTTGGCGGCGCGCAATTCATGTAAATCTGCTTCAAGCGCGCTGCGTTCCCGGGCAATCGTGTCTGCCGCCGAGCGCGCATGTGCCAGCGCTTGGCGCGCCTGCGACGCGTGGCGAAACGCCGTTTGCACTGCGAAAACATCGGCTTCCGCTCCTGCATAGCGATCAAGCAGCTCGCGCTGCGTCGCGCCACGTAACAACGCCTGATGCTCATGCTGTGCATGCAGCTCGAGCAGCGTCGCACCGAGTTCGCGCATTTCCGTTACAGAGACGGGACGTCCGTTAATCTGCGCACGGCTTTTTCCCGCTGCGTCAATCACACGGCGCAAAACCACATGATCGGTGTCGGCCTCGGACTGCGCAGACAGCCAGGTGCGCGCTTCGGCATTGGTAGATAAATCAAACTCTGCCGTGATGTCGGCCTGCTTCTGGCCTGCACGCACGTTGGCACTCTCGGCCCTTGCTCCAA
>JAYWAQ010000075.1:0-2500 GCA_043782305.1 Burkholderiales bacterium | reverse complement strand
GCGGCGCGGCGACTGGAGCCGCCAACGCGGGGATCGCAGTGGCAAGGCCGCCCGCGACTATCATCATTGCGATTGCGCTACTACGGTTTTTCATCATGATCGATTTCCTTATTTTGACAACAACGATGTGCCCAATGCACATGTCGTGTTGCTGAGTCGCAGCTGCGGTCGCGCTGGTTCAAAGAAACGCGGTGTAAAAAAAATATTGAACGCACCTACAAAATAAGGCGACTCAACATTGCATACAAATCCCACCTGACGACAAAGAAGGGGAAGATTGCTCCGGCCAATAATCCGTCGCCTCACTGAACTGACGCGCGCAAGGGGAAACGACTAATGTCAAATGCAACATCCCCATTATCGCGGACTCCGCTCTATTGGGCGGCATGGATATTGTTCGTCGTCAGCATGAGCAGCTTTGGCATCCATGTTCTTGGTGCGGTCGTTGCGTGGAACCGGGCGCTTCCCGGTTCCGGCGCGGCGCTTGATTTTTTTCGCGTGGTCATTCTCACGCTGGCGATTTACTCGAACATCGTCTTTCTATTCGCGCCCAGTTTGCGAAATAGCAAGAGCGTCACAACTGCCTGCAAAGCTTTTCTGATCGCGACGATCGTCGTTAACGGCAGCGTCGCGTTCTTCTTCCCGGATTTCGCACGATTGCCGACATACTGGCTGTGGCTGGCATCGTTCGTGGCGATGGCTGTGGCGTTCATTGCTTTTCCAGGCAGCGGTGCAATCTCGAAAAAAAAATCCGCGCTCGCCACTAACGCTGATACCGGCGACGTCCCGCCAATTGTCTGGGTGTGGCTCGGCATGACTGTCTTCTGGCTGGCGCTCACCGGCATTCATCATACGCATACCGCAAACACTACATCTGCTGCGGTGCCCCGTACCGCCGCGCTCACGAGCTACTTTAACGACCAAGCCAATGTCATTGCAATAGACCACGCTGCACAACTTGGCAACACGCTATCGACGTTTGAAAATGAAACCTCGAACCAAATCGTCGTGGCCTTTTATCCTCGTGCGCCGCAGGACGCGATAGAACAATTTACGATTGAGACGGCGGAGCGCTCGCGGCTTGGCCGCAAAGGCCTCGACAACGGCGCGATCCTGTTTGTGTTCATGACTGAGCGCATTGCCCGACTCGAAATTGGCTACGGGCTCGAAGCAGTGATGACCGATGCCGATGCGCACCGCATTCTTGAAACACAGCTCGTACCTGCATTCGCCAAAGGCAATTACGGCGAAGGCCTCGATGCAACACTCGCTGCAATGTTCAAGGATGTGCGTAACGCTTACCAGCGCGGCCAAATGCCGGGAAAGCTCACGATGCTTTGGTTACAGTTGAAAGTCAAAGTCCCGAAGCTCATTGACCAGGCGTGGCCAACCCTGAACGCGCTCGAATTAGATGCGCGCATCAGCATCACCTTATTCGGCGGGCTGCTCGGAATGGGCATCTGGGATGGCCTGCGACAAGCTGGCCGGCTGCTGCGCAATATCGTGCGTGGTGTTGGCAATGTCGCTGCCGGTCGTGTGTTTACGGCTAGCATGGAAGGCGTCGGACTCGAATCGATCATCGACACGCTAAAGGTATTTGGATTGGTGCTCGCAATCATCATTGGCGCGGTCGGGATTGTGATCGTTGCGGCAGGCGGCACGTTCGGCGGCGCGGGGGCGCAAGTGCGATGGTGACATTATTGGCTGCGAGTCAGATATTGCGCGAGAACTAGCCAGGCTCTAGCACTGTAGCGGCTTTACAGGCATAAATGTCTTGAAACCCGCACCAATTCTCGATCTACGCAAAGACTATTGACCTCTGACGTGAAGCTCGTCACTGGCACAGGGAGCTGGTTAGCAATCGCCGCCCGGCTTCGCGCACGGGCGCAAAACTCTGGCGGTGAATTTCGCATGGGCCTACTGACATCAGCACTTCGAGGTGAACGCGGGTTCCATATCCCTTGTGCCGCGCGAATCCATACTGAGGATAGCGGCGGTCAAGCTCGCACATCTCGCGGTCGCGCGCAGTCTTGGCAAGAATTGAAGCAGCCGAAATTTCCGCAATAAGACGGTCGCCCTGCACTACAGCGCGACAGGCGAACGCGACTTTCGGGACGTGCAAGCCATCAACCACAACTTCATAAAGCGTTGGTGTCGGAACCCGCAAACCCTCGACGGCACGCTTCATCGCCAACAGAGAAGCACGCAAAATATTGAGCGAGTCGATTTCTGCGACGCTGGCGTGCGCGACACAAAACGCGAGCGCCTTTTCGCGGATTTCGATGTCCAGTGTCACGCGTTTTTTTTCCGATAATATTTTCGAATCCGCCAGGCCACGAATCGGCCGCGCCAGATCGAGGATTACTGCGGCGGCATAGACTGCACCTGCCAGCGGGCCGCGTCCGGCTTCATCGACGCCGCAAATGTGCAGATACGTATTCATCGGCGACGAACGACCGCCCATTATCGCGGGACCGCAACGGACTCGGACGCAGGCGGC
>JAYWAQ010000074.1:0-2501 GCA_043782305.1 Burkholderiales bacterium | reverse complement strand
ACTGCCGTCCCCAGAACTGTTTGCGCGCAACGAGATAGCCAACTACGACGCCGTAGATGCCGCCGAGTGGCATGCCAATCGCGGCGATGATCAGCGTGTCGCGAATCGCAGGCAAGCCTTCGGTGAAGATCACCTGATAGTGCTTGAACGTGAAGGTGTGATTGGCACCGAACGCGACCACCAGCGACGAGAACAGCAACAACGCATAGAAATACAGCACCACAATCGACACGGCAGCGCACAACGCGAACAGCACGAAGCGCATCGCGGGCGTGAGAATTTCAACGCTGCTGCGCGAGCCTGCTTTTCCGGTGACAGTGACAAAGCTGCGACCCGCAAGCCAATAACGTTGCAGGAAGAAAACAATTGCAGCGGGCAGCAACAGCAAGATCGAAAGCAGCGCACCACCGCGCAAGTCAAACTGCCCGGTGATCTGCAAAAACGCCTCGGTGGGGAGGACTGGAAAATCATTACCCGCGAGGATCAGTGGCGTCGCAAAGTCCGCCAGCGAACAGGCAAACAGCAGAAGGAACGCGTTGGCGATTCCTGGAATCGACAGCGGCAATGTCATCGTGCGAAACACGCGAGCACGCGATGCACCCATGCTGAACGCGGCGTTCTCGATGTTGGGATCGATGCTCGCGAGAATGGGCCGCAACGTCAGATACGCAATCGGGAAATAGGTAATCATTTCCGCAGCCGCCGTGCTCATGAAACCATAGATCGCGTAACCTTTGATGCCCAGCAAATCGTAGGTAATCAGGCCCCGTGCGCCGAACGAAAACAGGATCGCCACCGAGATCGTGAACGGCGGCGAAATGAGCGGCAGCAAGGTCGCCGTATCGATGAATCCAATCACGCGCCGCGAGAGTCCGCCGCGCACAGCGGTAAAGGCGAAAAGAAAACCGAGCAATGTGCCGCCAATGCCAACTGCCAGCGCCAGAATCAGGCTATTGCCAAACGCGCGGCGATGGTGCGGATTGTTGACGACGTCAAAGAGCGGCTGCAACGAAATGGCACCACCGTCGACGAAGGCCCGCCCAAACAGGCAGGCCAGCGGATACAGCACGAACAGCGCAAGCAGCACCCAGAGCAACAGGATGATGCCCGCGAAGAACGGGTCGCGATGCGCCGCCTTTCCCGGCGAGCGGCAGGCTAAAGACACTGTGTCAGCAGCGCCAACTACTTCGCGTTCAGCACTTCCTGAACCCAGCGCTCGACGATGCGCTTGCGGTTGGCACCTGCGTATTCGTCATCAATCGGGATGATCTTTGCGTCTTTCAGCACGGCGGCGAGCGAGGCTTCGGTCTTCACCTGCGGATGTGCGGGAATGAAGTTGATCTTGTTAGGTGCGTACAGCGACTGCATCGCGGGGCTCGTGGCCCAGTCGATCAGCTTCTTCGCCGCGTCAGGATTTTTCGCGCCCTTGACAATGGCAATGCCTTCAGCTGCCGCGCCGATGCCCTCTTTCGGGAAGCTAATTTCTACGTCATAGCCTTTGGCCTTGGTGTCCAGCGCATCGACAATAAAGAAGATGCCGCCCGCCGCCTGACCGAGCCCCACGGGCAGCGTACCGCCGCCACCGCTCTTGGTGTAGGTCTGTATGCTTTTACCCATCCTCTTCATGAAGTCGAAGGTTTTGGTTTCATCACGGCCATAGATCTCAAGGACCGAGAAGATGCGCGTGACTGCCGTACCCGAGGTGCGCGCATCGGCCATTTGCAGCATGTTGGCGTAGGCGGGATTGAGCCAGTCATTCCACGAGGTGGGCGCGGCGAGCTTGTTGTCGGCGAGGAATTTTTTGTTGGTCATGAAGACCAGCGGATCGTCGGCAATCGCCGTCCACATGCCGCCTTCGTGCTTGAAGCGGGCGGGCAGCGCAGCGGCTGACGGTGGTTTGTACGCCTCGAAAATGCCTTCTTTCACGCCCGCACCAAAGGTCTCAACCGGGCCGCCGAACAGCACGTCCACTTTAGGATTGCCCTTCTCCGCAATCAGCCGCGCCAGCGCCTCACCCGACGAAAAACGCAGGAAATTGACCTTGATTCCGCTGGCTTTTTCAAACTCCTGCAACATGGGGCGGGCCCAATTTTCTGGCCAGATTGAATAGACATTCAGTGTTTCGGCGGCGTAGGCCGAAGTCATCGGGACGACCAGAGTCGCGGTCAGCGCTACAGCAGCAAACAAATGCTTTAACGCGTGATTCAGTAATTTCATGGGTTCCTCCTATTGAGCCGTGAGATTGCACTCAGAACTTCTCTGCGCGTTTGACATTCACCATTCTGAATGACTGAATAACGTGAATGACCATCGCGCATTTCTTGGGAAGCGCTGAGCAAGTGAGCGAGACGGATGCAGTACCTCAGTTGCCAAAAGCGGTGTGGCGCGCAGGAACCTTCATTGCCGCCCTGGTACATGAGGATTCCGAGCACCACACAACGAAGTAATGCACCGCCGCAGCCACTTGATCAGCTTTTCCCTAGAAAACCTGACGCCCCGCC
>JAYWAQ010000073.1:0-6958 GCA_043782305.1 Burkholderiales bacterium | reverse complement strand
CCGTGCAGGACAGCCTGCGCGACCTGTGTAAGGAAGTGCTCGACACCCTCACGCCACGCGAAGCCAAAGTGCTGCGCATGCGCTTCGGTATCGAGATGAACACTGACCACACGCTGGAAGAAGTGGGCAAACAGTTTGACGTAACGCGCGAGCGGATTCGTCAGATCGAAGCGAAGGCGTTGCGCAAGCTGCGTCATCCTAGCCGTGCAGAGCGCCTCAAGGGCTTTGTTACCGAAGCGTAAGTTGTAGCAATGCACGTGAGTGCATCGAAACGATGAAAACGGGCCTTCGGGCCCGTTTTGCTTTTTCGTGCTGCACAACGCGCACCGCGTGTCGATGCGATAATTAAAGCCAGTGGGCCGTTAGCTCAGTTGGTTAGAGCAGAGGACTCATAATCCTTTGGTCAAAGGTTCAAGTCCTTTACGGCCTACCACTCCCCTGCCCTGTGCAGAGATAGCGATCACCAACTCGGCGGCACGCGAGTCGAATCCGGACCATGCGCCGCGCAATGCGGATTTCGGCGGCTAGACCAAATCCGATATCTCCGCCTGGCGGCTTTCTAAAACGGCAACCCTACATAGTTCTCCGCGAGGGAGCTCTGCGCTGCCTCTGACGAAAACAGATATTCGAGGTCAGTTTGTTGTAGTTTTTTGTCGTACTCGATGCTGTCGGGGAAGGTGTGGAGTAGCGTGGTCATCCACCATGAGAAACGCTGCGCTTTCCAGACGCGGGCGAGTGCTTTTGCGCTGTAGCCGTCGAGGCCGCTGTCGTCGCCGTTTTGGTAGTGCGCGAGCATGGCGTGATACAGATAATAGATGTCCGAGGCCGCACTATTGAGACCACGCGCGCCGGTCGGTGGCACGATGTGCGCGGCGTCGCCCGCCAGGAACATGTTGCCGTAGCGCATGGGTTCGGCGACGAACGATCTGAGCGGCGCGATTGACTTTTCAATCGACGGGCCGGTGGTAAGTTGCGCGGCGACCTCTTGCGGCAAACGGCGTTTCAGCTCGTCCCAAAACGCCTCGTCGGACCAGTCTTCGACGGTGTCGGTGAGCGGCACCTGAATGTAGTAGCGACTCAACACTTGCGAGCGCAGCGAACACAGCGCAAAGCCGCGCTCATGGCGCGAGTAGATGAGCTCGGGCGAGACAGGCTTGGTGCGCGAGAGCACACCGAGCCAGCCGAACGGATAAACCTTTTCGTATTCGCGCAATACGTTTTTCGGGATCGATTTACGACTCACGCCGTGAAAGCCGTCGGCACCGATGATGAAATCGCAGTCGATGCGAATGATGTCGTCGCCGCTGCGATAGGTCACGTAAGGCGTCTTGCTGGCGAGATCATGCGGCTGCACGTCTTCGGCGTTGTGGATGACGTTGCCCTTCATGCGGTCGCGCGCTTCGTACAGGTCACGGGTCAACTCAGTTTGCCCGTACACAACGACGGAGTTGCCGCCGCTGTATTTGTGAATGTCGATGCGTTTCATCGCCCCGTTATTGGCCACAAAAAAGCCTTCGTGAATTTCGCCCTCACGATCCATGCGTTCGCCGCATTGCGCCTCGCGCATGAGCTTGGCGAAACCGTGCTCCAACACGCCGGCGCGAATGCGGCTCAACACGTACTCGCGGCTTTGCCGTTCGAGCACGACGGTGTCGACGCCCTTAAGGTGCAAGAGCTGCGAGAGCATGAGGCCCGATGGGCCACCGCCGATGATGCAAACCTGAGTTTTCATGCGAGTCCTCCTTGTGTTTCTTCGCGCCAGGCGCAATCGAAGCCGAACTTTAATGCGTTCGCCGCGCATTGGCTACGGCCGGATGCACCCAATACTTGTACGATTCGAACATGCAAACTGCTTCCCCGAAAGGCCGTGATAATGCCGCAACTGCAATCCAGACGTTCAGTCTGTTTGGTGAATCGGGGCACTTGCCAGACGTGTTGCATTGCGAAACGATTGCTGCGCGCTCGGCGCTGCACGACTGGGAGCTGTCGCCACATCGGCACGGACAATTGCATCAATTGTTGTTGCTGACGGCGGGCGGCGGCGCGGTGCAACTCGAAGGCAAACGCGTGGAGCTTGCGCCACTCGCGCTCGTAAACATCGCGGCTGGAGACGTGCATGCGTTCTCGTTTCAGCGCGGAACGCAGGGTTGGGTGACCACACTCGCTGATGAATTGTTAGGCGAGATTTTGGCGCAGGCCGGTGACGTTCGGCGCGCGCTCGGGCAGTCATTCGTGATCAACGCCAACGCGGGCATTCGTGACGTGGTGGCGACCATCGCGGACGAATTCAATGGTCGATCAACGGCGCGTGCATTGATACTTCGCGGGCTGGCATCGATGCTCACAGGTCTAGTGGCTCGAACCGCCGCCGACGCGGCGGTGGTACCGCGATACTTGCCCGATTCAAACCTGTTCCGTCGCTTCGAGGCGTTACTAGAAAAGCAGTATCTTAAGCATTGGACAGTGTCGGATTACGCACGCGCATTGGCCGTAAGCCCGACGCATTTGAGCCGAGTGACGCGCGCCGCAACCGGGCGCGCGGCGTCCGATTTGATCGACGAGCGCATCGTGCGCGAAGCACGGCGTAATCTTGCCTATACGCAGTTGCAAATCGCCACCATCGCGGACACCTTGGGCTTCAACGACGCCGCCTATTTCAGCCGCGTGTTCACGCGCGTGACCGGTGTATCACCAAGACTTTTTCGGGCGCAACTGTTTGCACCGTCTGCCAGGCTTTGACAGTTTTCGCAAGATACAGCTTCAACGTGCTAACGACCAACGCATGCGGGCTAGGCGCATAATTGTCTTGAAGTCGACTATCCGGCCATAACGGCACAAATCCTCTAAAGGATTGGGTTATAGCCACAAGGCTGCACCGGCATTCCGTTGGAAAATCGCGCGACTTGCGTTCGTGCGGCCCGAGCGGTGTATCGAATCGCTAGACGACGTCAAACCCCGCTTCACGCACAATTTTTTCATTCGAAGGCGAGGACAACGCGGCGAGCAATCGGCGCGCCTCTGGCGCGTTTTGCGCGCTGCGAATGATGGCAGCCGTGTAGATCGTGGACAGCGCGTACGGCGCGGGCAACGCACCCGCGTATTGCACGCCTGCCGTGTACAAAATTTCGGAGCATTGCGTGATGCCGATGGCGTGGGCGTCGCCGGAGTCGGCCATAGCGCGCATGGCGGTTGCGCCGTTTGGAAAGGTGGCAAAACGATCTCGATGCGAATCGGCGAGGCCGAGCGCGGTGAGCACTTTGAGGCAGTGAATGCCCGCGGTCGCGCGCACCGGATCGGGAAAGTAGAGCTTTGATGCGTTTTCGCACAACGACCGCAACGATTCAACGCTGGTGACTTGCATGGCTGCGCGTGAGGACGGGAGGGCGATGCCGGTGTGTACCCGACCAAGCGCGAGCACGCTACCCTCATCGACAACGCCCGCCGCCGCCAGCTCCGCGATCATGGACGCGGTCAGCACGATCACATCGCACCGCGCGCCCGCAGTGAGCCGATCACGTATCGCGCCCACCGCGCCGAATTCGCCGTCGAGTTCGATGCCAGCATTGGCGGCGATGGTGTGGAGTAAGCCTTTGGCTGCGCCTGCGCTCAGGATGTTCATGGTGGCATTCAAAAGAGATGGTTCGACACTTTAATTCCGTCTTCGCCGGGGCGAGAGGGGCTGGGTGAGAGGGGGACGGTGGCTGGAACTCGCAACTTGGCACTCCGTTAAACCAGCCCCCGCTCCCTAACCCACTCGCGCAACGGGCGAGGGGACAAGTGAGTCATTCCTCAAATTTCGCCCCCGACACCTTGACAATGTGCGCCCATTTTTCCACGTCGTCGCGCGCGTATTTCGAGAACGCCTCGGGTGACATCTGCATGGGTGTTGCGCCTTGCTTCGCCCAGTCTGCTTTCACGTCCGCACGTGCCGCGATGCGCGAGATTTCTGCGTTAAGTTTACTCACGATAGCGCGTGGCGTGTTGGCGGGCGCCATGATGCCGAGCCAGATGACCGACTCGTAACCTGGAACCCCCGCTTCATCTAGCGTAGGTACATCCGGCAACACGGTGGAGCGAACTTTTCCCGAGGTGGCAATCGCTTTGACCTTGCCTGCTTTAATCTGCGAGCTCATGGTGGTCACTGCGTCGAACATCATGTTCACATGGCCCGCAACCACGTCAGTACGCGCGCCGCTGCTACCTTTGTACGGCACATGCAGCATGTCCACCCCAGCCATCGCTTTGAGCAATTCGCCCGCCATGTGATACGGCGTACCGGGGCCGCTAGAAGCAAAGGTGAGCGCTCTGGGTTTGGCTTTTGCTGCGGCGATCAACTCGCGCAAATTGTTTGCGGGCAACGACGGATGCGCCACCAACACCAAGTCGGAATAGTTCACCGGCGCGACCGGAATGAAGTCGCGCAACAACGCATAGGGCTTGTTCGGAATCAGCGTTTCGTTCACTGTTTGCGCGTTCGACATCATCAAAAGCGTGTAGCCATCCGGCGCTGATTTCGCCGCAGCATCGGTGCCCACTACAGCCCCGCCACCCGGGCGGTTGTCCACGATAAATGATTGTCCGAGCGATTCAGTGAGCCGCTGCGCCACAGAGCGCGCATAAACATCCGCAGGGCCACCCGTAGCGAACGGCACGATGATGCGCACGGGTTTAGTCGGGTAGTCCTGTGCTTGGATCGCGCTGGTGGCGAGCACGCAACAGGCGGCAGTGATTAGATTTCGCATCAACGTCTCCCGAAAATTCATGTCTCGTAGCTTTGCTTACTGCAACGCCTGTGTCAACACTTTGCCTTCACTTGCGCTTGGCACCCGCGTGTTGAGAATCTGCGCAAGGGTCGGTGCAATGTCCACCGTTTCTGCATATTGCCCGTAGCGGCCCGGTTTGATCCAGCGGTTGCCCTGAATCATGAGCGGCACGTTGGTGTCATAGCTGTAAGGTGTGCCGTGCGAGCAGACGGCTTGCGGCGAATTGGACTTCGACTGGAAGTAGTAGAACGGCTTTTGAACGACCACGAGATCAACCGCAAACTGCCGATGCCATGCGCGCTGCACCAGCGTCGCAATGCGCGTTGACGGCATTTGCCCCCGCTCAAGCTGGCTACGCGTGAACGCGAAGGCGATGCCCGGTTGTTCGAGCGTGACGGTAGCGATGAAATTCTCTACCTCCTCGCGCTTGAGCCCTTTCGAGTCGATGGCGGCGTAGTCGAGCGTCCAACCGCCGGTCATGTGTTGCGGCGCGAGATTCGGAATGCCGAACTTTTTCTCGGCCAGTTCGTTCACTTTCGCGCGCACGTCTTTTGGATCAATGCGTCCGGCATCAAAGCCGCGCGCGGTGCTGTATTCCGGCGTATTCATAAAACCGTGATCAGCGGTGAGAAGCGTCAGCACGTTATCGCGCCCCACTTGCGCGTCGATCATGTCGAAAAATTTGGCAAGCGTGCGATCCAGGCGAATCAAGTGATCCATCGACTGAATGCTCTCAGGCCCGAAGTTGTGATTGATGTAATCATGGCTCGAAAAACTGACGGTGAGAATGTCCGTCGCGCCGGTCGGATTTTTGCCAACGGATTCAGCTTTCACCAGCTCCGCCGAAAACGCGGCCGTCGCTTCGTCACCAAATGGCCCTGCGATCAGCATGCTGTAATAAATCGGCCCCGGAGCGACTTCGCCAAGGCCGTACATGTAGCCCATCTTTGAGGTCATGTTGTTGTAAACCGCCGCCCACGGCGCGCCGTCTGGCAATGCGCGTTGATAGGCCTTCGGGTCTTCAAGCAGTAAATTCCAGCGCTGGTGGAACCATTGGTCTTGCGGCTTTTTCGCGTAGTAGGTTTCCCACCACGACGGATGTTTTTCCATGTAGTAGCTGGTGCTCGTGAAACGCCCTGTTTTCTTGGAGAGCATGTAGGCGGTACCCGATTTGCCTGCCATCAAAATCGCGCCGCGATCTTTGCCCGAAACAGAGAACGTGCGGCTCGCATTGTTAGTCGCGTAGCGCAACTCGTCACCCAGCAAACTCACTTGTAAATTCTTCGGGCTGACACCGTCGTCTTCGGTCGTCGGCGTGCCGTCGAGGTATTTGTGCGCAGCGTCGGCCGTGTTGTAAATGTACTTGCCATCGCGGCTCTTCCAGTCGTTGGCGATGATGCCCGTCTGATACGGATACGCGCCCGAAAGAATGGCCGCATGGCCCACAGCGGTCACCGTGAAGGCGTGTGCCTGATGTGCATCAGAAAACCAAGCCCCCTTGTCCATCAAACGACGGAAGCCGTTGGGTACCAGCAGGTCATAGCTCTTCAGCAATTGCTCTTGTGGCAGGCCGTCAATCACCACAACCACCACAAGTTTTGGCGGTGCGATGCCACCGGCGACATCAGCGCGCTGCATCTGCGCGCAGGCCGTTCCAAGAACAAGTCCGCTGGCGACGGTTGCGGTCAGCCAGATAAATAGTTTGAGAAACTTCACTGCTTCAATCCTCCACTGCGACGTTTATCCTTGATTCGGATTGATTCTAGGCGCGGTACTGCCGCATGGCGTACACGCTGTTCAAGATTGATTGCGTGCAATTCCGATCCACGAATCATGAACGATTGTTCCAAATGATTGAAACTGCATCATTCACGCGCAACGAATACACTCGCACGCACAAAGTTTCAAAGGAATTACGCGTGAAAACGAAAGCAGCCGTCGCCTGGAAATCTGGCGAACCGTTGACCATCGAGACCGTCGATCTTGACGGCCCGAAAGCCGGAGAAGTGTTGGTCGAAATCAAGGCCACCGGCATTTGCCATACCGACTACTACACGCTCTCTGGCGCGGATCCCGAAGGCATTTTCCCCGCGATCCTCGGTCATGAAGGCGCAGGCGTTGTGGTCGATGTTGGCGCTGGCGTGAAGACGCTACAAAAAGGCGATCACGTGATTCCGCTCTACACCCCGGAATGC
>JAYWAQ010000072.1:0-2503 GCA_043782305.1 Burkholderiales bacterium | reverse complement strand
CGGCGTGATGCCCGCGATGTAGCGACCGAAACCACCGTCGGCGTCGCCAAAGTTGTCGTACTGCTGGTCGCGACCCTCGATGCGTGTGTCAAGCATGTGTAGCGAGAACAACGAGCCGAAATCAAACGAGCGATAGATCTTCAACAGGTTCGAAGTGTCAGTGCGAATGGGCATCCACTCGTGATACACCTTCGCTGCGATGTTCTTACGCGTCGTCCAGTCGCCTTGCGTCGCGGGCTTGTGATTTTCTGCGCCGTTAACGTATGCGTTATTCGCAAACTCATGGTCGTCCCAAATGGTGATCCACGGCATCGCGGCATGCAGCGCGCGAACGCTTGCGTCAGAGCGATATAGCGCATAGCGCGTGCGGTAGTCCGAGAGAGACACGATATCGTTGGCAGGCGCGACCACGCGGCCGAGCGTCACTGCGTCGGTGTTGCCGTATTGCGTAGTGCCCGCGCCGTATTCGTAGATGTAGTCGCCCAGGTGCAGCGCGTACTGCGCATCGGTCTTCAGCGCATCGTCATAGGCATTGAAAAAACCTTCGGAATACAACGAGCAGGAGAACACCGCGAACTTGAGCGTCGCGACGCTTGCTGCGGGCAAGGTACGTGTTTTGCCCACTGGCGACACCGTGTCGCGTGGGCCCTGAAAGCGATAAAAATAGCTGGCACCCGCCGTGAGGCCAGTGGCATCAACCTTCGCCGTGAAGCCGTTGGCTTCGGTCGCCTCAACTGTGCCTGTGCTCACCACAGTCGTGAAATTCTGGTCAAGTGCGACTTGCCAGACGAGCGGAACCGCGCGCACATTGTCCGGCGCCTTGGCATGGGTCCAGAGAATCACCCGGTCATTGAGTGGGTCACCGCTCGCAACACCGTACGTAAACGCTGGTGGAATCGGGAACGGATCGTCGCTCGTTCCGCAGCCCACGAGCGAGCCACCTGCGATTAATACGGCCACTGTGGTCGCGCTGCCAAGCAAAAACTCCCTGCGTGTTGCGTTGATTTCATCTGTCATATCGTGCCCCTTAAAGGCGTCATTCAAAACCTGTTGTGTGACAAATTGATGATCGCGCGCAAACTGCAAATCTCGCGCATCGCCCTTTGAATGTGCGCACTTTTTGTCACATTCTTGAAGTCTGTGAATGCCAAGATTTGCTCTCAAGTTTCACCTAACCGAGTGCATCACTATGGCTAAAGATTTCTCTCTCATGGAGTTCAGTAACTCCTCCACCAATCCGAGTATTCACGACCTCTCCAGCCCATCGAGACGGGTTATTTTGAGAGGTGGTCTTGGCGCGACGATCGCGGGGCTGCTTGCTCCGTTGGGCGCATCCGCTTTGTCCGGCTGCGCAACCACCACCAGCGGAAATGCCAGTGGACCGATCCTCGGCTTCAAGTCAGTTCCGATGAATGGTCTTGACGCAGTCACCGTGCCTGAGGGCTATCGCGCTCAGGTGTTGTACCGCTGGGGTGATGCGGTCGGTATTGCCGGAAAAATGCCAGCTTACAAAGCCGACGCGAGCAACACCGCAGCTGAGCAGGAATTGCAGGCAGGCATGCATCACGACGGCATTCACTACTTTCCGCTCGACGGCAATCGTCGCGGACTGCTCGCGATGAATCATGAGTACACCGACGACGGTCTATTGCACGTGGGTGGCATGCAAAACTGGAGCTGGGAAAAAGTGGCGAAGGCGCAGGCAGCGTTGGGCGTTTCCATCGTTGAAGTAGCCGTCGGCGCGAACGGTTGGGATGTGGTGCGGCCTTCGAAGTACGCCCGCCGCATCACCGCCAACACGCCGATGTTGATCATGGGTCCAGCGCGCGGACACGCGATGATGCGCACCAAAGATGACGCTTCGGGTGCGGTCGTTCTGGGCACGATCAACAACTGTGCCCATGGTTTCACGCCTTGGGGGACCTATCTGACCTGTGAAGAAAATTTCAACCGCTATTTCAATGGACCAGACACGCCAAGCACGGAGCAGGCGCGCTGGGGCGTCCGGAAAAACGGCGCAGGCTATCGCTGGCACGAATTCGACGAGCGCTTCGATATCAACAAACACCCGAACGAATACAACCGTTTTGGCTGGGTGGTGGAAATTGATCCCTTTGATCCTGATTCGACGCCGGTCAAGCGCACGGCGCTTGGTCGTGCAGCGCATGAGGGCGCGCATGTGACGCAGGCCAAAGATGGGCGCGTTGTTGTTTACATGGGTGAGGATTCACGATTCGAATACATCTACAAATTTGTCAGCCGTGATGCTGTGCGCCCGGGGGGCGCGAAAGCCAACGCCGACATTCTTGATCACGGCACGCTCCATGTGGCCAAATTCAACGGCGACGGTCGTGGCGAATGGGTTGAATTGACGCAAGGCAAAAACGGGTTGACGGCAGACAAGGGCTTCTCATCGCAAGGCGATGTAGTGATCAAAACCCGTCAAGCGTCCGATCTGGTCGGGGCGACCAAAATGGACCGTCCGGAGTGGATCACCAGCGAC
>JAYWAQ010000071.1:0-2505 GCA_043782305.1 Burkholderiales bacterium | reverse complement strand
ATAAACGTCAACCATAATGGCGAGATCAACCGTCGCCGCAGGCAGTTTTACGTCGGTATCAGTGCCGAGTGAAGGCACGATGTTGGACAGGCCTTTTTGCTGCGCCAGACGTTTCAACATGCGCACCATCTCGGGCTGCACATCCACCGCCAGAACCTTGCCTTCGGGTGCAACCACACTGGCCATTCGACGCGACAGATAACCGGTGCCGGCCCCGATATCGGCGACCGTCATGCCAGGCTTCAGTGCCAATGCTTTCAGCAGCAGGTCAGTGCGCTCTTCCTTTTCTCGCTCTTCGCGCTCAAGCCAGGCCGCTCCCTGCCAGCCCATCACGCCCGCGATCTCGCGGCCCATGTAGCGCTTGCCGATACCGTCCGGGTTCGCCAGACTCGCTGGCACTGAGGTGTAGCGAGCGGTCGTTGGCTGAACTACATCAACGTTCTTCGTCTGCGCGAAAGTCAGTAGTGGCGAAAACGACAGAAGTAGGGTCGCCACCTTCATCAATAAAGTGAAAATCCGATTCATCGCGACCGTCTCCATCAAGTCTGCATCGTGACATTGCAGCAGAAGTGACATCCTACCAAAGCGCGCGCATTGCCTCCGCAAACGCGTGGGCCGCTGACTGCTGCGCGGGGTGCTGTCCGTCACGAACCACCCAACGTCCCGCCACCATGACGTTTGCAAACGCCTGTGCCGGGCTGCTGAACACCATCGCGTCCAGCGTGCGTGACGGCGGAACACCGAGCAGCGCAGGCTCGGAAGGATCGACCGCCAATGCATCGGCTCGTGCACCCACCGTTAGACCCCACAGCGCGTGGCCAGCAGCCGCAGCGCCTCCAGCAGTCACGCGAGAGAAAAGACGCTCTGCGGTGGCTGGCTGGTCCGCTGATGGCGAGGCCGCGATATTGCGCGCGCGATGCTGCAATCGCTGGCCGTATTCCATCAGCCGCAGCTCTTCGCGCCAGTCGCGCGTGACGTGGCTGTCGGAGCCAATCGCCATCGCTGTGCCCGCATTCAGCCACGTGGCTATGTCGGTAGTTCCATCACCAAGATTCGCCTCGGTCGTCGGGCAAATCACGGCAGCCGCGCCGCTTTTCGCTACGCTCTCGATTTCGCCTAGAGTAACGTGAGTCGCGTGAATGAGTTGCCACCTTGCGTTGAGTACGTGATTGCGCAACAGCCATTCGACGGGACGAAGGCCAGTGGTCTTCACGCACTCGTCAACCTCGCCCGCTTGCTCGGCGACGTGGATGTGAATCGGCCCTCGTGCGCTTGCAACCAGCGCGCTTATCGAATCGGGTTTAGCCGCACGTAACGAATGAATCGCAACGCCAGAGTTCACGAGCGAACCCAACGCGGCGTCGCCGATGCGCTTTTGTGCGGCCAGAATCCATGCGGCGTCGGTCGCGAAACGGCGCTGATCGTCGCGCAAGGCAGGCGCATTGAATCCGGCGCGTTCGTACAGCACCGGCAGCAGCGTCAGACCGATGCCCGCCTCGCGCGCCGCCTCAACGAGCATCCACGTCATCGTGAGCGGATCGTCATAGGCTCTGCCGTCCGCCGCATGATGCAGGTAGTGAAATTCGCAAACGTGGGTGTAACCCCCACGCAGCATTTCAATGTAGAGCTGTAGCGCGACAGCTTTCAATTGCTCCGGGGAAATCGCGAGTGCGACACGATACATGCGATCACGCCAACTCCAGAAATCATCATGCTCGCTTTCGCGTCGCTCCGCGAGACCTGCGAAAGCGCGCTGAAACGCGTGGCTGTGGGCGTTCACCAACCCAGGCAGTAGCGGGCCAGTGAGAATCTGCGCGTTGACAGCTGCGGCTTGCGTGCCGTTGACACCAGACGTGATCGCAGACCAGTGCCCGGCCGCATCAATCTCCAGCAACACATCGCAGGCCCATGCGCCGCCGGTCGGGTTGTTGAGCCACGCGAGCGGAGCCCAAAGCAGTTGCGCTTTTGGTTGACTCATGGTGCACGGCGCTCTTGTGTCCAGCCCAGCATGATGTGCAGCAACTGCTTCAAAGTCGGCTGAATCTGAGCCGCAAGCATTTCATCGTACGCAAAAGGTGGTACTTCCTGCATGTAGAGCGACTGGCACATTTCCATTTGCACGGCATGAATGCTCTCTTGCGGGCGGCCATAGTGCCGCGTGATGTAGCCGCCCTTGAAGCGCTCATCAACAGCGTGCGTATTTTTCGTCTCGCTGTTCAAAAATTCCGCGAGACGCACTCGCAACGATGCGTCGCAACTTACACCGCTCGCTGTGCCCAGATTCAGGTCCGGCAGCTTGCCATCGAACAACCATGGAATCTCCGAGCGAATACTGTGGCCATCCCATAGCAACGCATAGCCGAACTGTTCGCAAACGCGCGCGAGTTCAGCGCGAAGCGCATCGTGGTACGGACGCCAGTAGACTTCGCGCCTTTGATCCACTTCTGTGGCGCTCGGTTTTAGACCCCCGCGATACAGCGGTTCACCGTTGAAAAATGTGCTCGG
>JAYWAQ010000070.1:0-2510 GCA_043782305.1 Burkholderiales bacterium | reverse complement strand
CTTGCTTTGTTGGCGATGCCTTCTTCGAGGATGTGCGCGGCTTCGTTGACGAGCGAGAACACGAGGCGGTGAACAATTTCATCATCAGAGATTTTGCGCGGCGTGATGCCCAGCGTTTCGCGATGCTTGACGATCATCGCCTCGACTTCGGCATTCGGAATGGCGTCGCGTTTGCCTGGCAAATAGTCGTACCAGCCCTTGCCTACTTTTTGTCCGAAACGGCCCATTTCGCAGAGCAAATCCGCGGTTTTGCTGTAACGCAAATTTGGCTTTTCGACATAGCGACGTTTGCGAATCGCCCAGCCGATGTCGTTGCCTGCCAGGTCGCCCATGCGGAACGGGCCCATCGCGAAGCCGAATTTTTCGACGGCCTTGTCGACCTGTTGCGGCGTGCAGCCCTCTTCCAGCAAAAAGCCGCCCTGACGACCGTATTGCTCGATCATGCGGTTGCCGATGAAGCCGTCGCACACGCCGGAAACGACCGCCGTTTTCTTGATCTTTTTGGAGATCGACATGACCGTGGCCAGCACGTCCTTCGCAGTCTTTTCGCCACGCACGACTTCAAGCAGCTTCATCACATTGGCGGGCGAAAAGAAGTGCATGCCGACCACGTCTTGTGGACGCTTGGTGAAGTTCGCAATTTTGTTCACATCAAGCGTTGACGTGTTCGAAGCGAGGATGGCGCCCGGCTTCGCCACAGCATCGAGCGCAGCAAACACTTTTTCTTTCACGCCGATGTCTTCAAACACGGCCTCGATGATGAGATCGCAATCTTTCAGGTCAGCGTAGTCGAGCGTGCTGGTGAGCATGCCCATGCGGGTGTCGAGCACGTCCTGCTTGAGCTTCTTTTTGCTGACTTGCGCTTCGTAGTTTTTGCGAATGACGCCGAAGCCTTTGTCGATGGCTTCCTGCTTCATTTCGAGAATGATGACGGGCACGCCAGCATTCAGGAAGTTCATGCCAATGCCGCCACCCATCGTGCCGGCGCCGATGATGCCGACCTTTTTGATGTCGCGCTTGGGAGTATCTTCCGGCACATCCGGAATCTTCGACGCGGCACGTTCCGAGATGAACAAGTGACGCAGCGACACCGATTCTGGCGTGAACATCAGATTGGTGAATATCTCGCGCTCGGCCTTCATGCCATCGTCGAACTTCATCTTCGTCGCGTTCTGAACCGCTTCGACGCACTTGAGCGGCGCCGGGTAGCCCTTGGCCATCACGCCCACCGTGTTGCGTGCAAACGCAAAGTAGGCGTCAGCCTCGGGATGCCCGACGCGCAAATCACGCACGAGCGGCATCGGACGCACGTCGGCCTTCTCAAGCGCATACGCAATCGCGCCCGCCATCAGATCGCCCTCGATCACTTTGTCGAACAGTTTTTGTCCGGGGAAGCTCGCGATGAATTCGCTTTTCACCGGCTCGCCGGAGACTATAATGTTGAGCGCGGCTTCTACGCCAATGACGCGCGGCAAACGCTGTGTACCGCCCGCGCCGGGGATCAGGCCGAGCTTGACTTCGGGCAACGCGATGCTCGCGCCGGGAGCGGTGACGCGGTAGTGGCAGCCAAGTGCCAACTCAAGCCCACCGCCCATTGCAACGCTGTGGACTGCGGCAACGATGGGTTTTGTTGAGAGTTCGCAGGCCCGAATCAGCGACAGCAGATTGGGTTCGGCGACAGCGCGCGGCGTTCCAAATTCCTTGATGTCCGCGCCGCCGGAGAACGCTTTGCCAGCACCCGTGACCACGATTGCCTTGACCGACGCATCGGCGTTGGCTTTGTCCAGACCTTCCGCGAATGCGACGCGCAGCGCGTACGAGAGCCCGTTCACCGGAGGATTGTCGAGGGTTAAGATGGCAACGCCATCGCGTACTTCGTAGCGGGTAGTCATAGGTGAACAGTCCTCCAGATAGAAATTCGTTTTCGATGATCCGGTATGGGCGTGGCCATCGGTCATCAGCACAGCCCAACAGTTTACGTCTGTTCAGCTCGCCACTCATGTACATGACCTGCTTTGGAGCCAAGGCTTCAAACGTCGGGGCCTCGTTGTCGTGCCTGCCTGTCGATTCGTTAACTGAGGACTGGTTTAGAGTTGCGGGCAAAGAGAGTAATTATGAAAACCGTTTTCAAAATTGACGTGCAATTTGGCGACTGCGATCCTGCGGGGATTGTGTTCTTTCCGAATTTTTCGAAATGGATGGATGCTGCGTCGCTCAACTTTTTCGTCAGTCACGGCGTGCTGCCGTGGCGCGAACTGGTGAAGACCACTGGAATCATCGGTACGCCGCTGCTGGAAATTAACACCCGCTTCATGAAGCCCGCGACCTATGGCGAGTCCATCGAGATCAGCACTGAAATCACCGAGTGGCGACCGAAGGTGTTCGTCATGCAGCACATCGTGACGCGTGACGAAACGCTATTGTGTGAAGGCACCGAGATTCGTGCGTTTTGTGTGAAGGATCCCGTGACAGACCGCATTCGGGCGATCGAGATTCCAGCCGATATCAAG
>JAYWAQ010000069.1:0-2510 GCA_043782305.1 Burkholderiales bacterium | reverse complement strand
AAGCCAGCCTCAACGGCCTCGCGCTTGGTGGAATACGGGCCCGCGCGCATGGCGGCTTCCATCAAGCTGTCGTCGATGTCGATGTTGGTTCTCATGGTACTCGTCGTGCTGTGTAGAAAGTGGGCATAGTATACACAATGTGTTTATGATTGCCGTCTTCCGCTATCCACGCAGCGTCGCCAAGTGCACTCGTGCTGCTTCCGCAAGCTTCGCGTCGAAGGTAGCGAGCGGTGCTTTGAGTTCTGCTGCTAGCCACAAATACGCCGCGTCGGAGGCGGACAGGTTGTAGCGCTGCGCGAGCGCTGCGACGGCCTCGGCGTCTAGTCGATGCAAGTCAATCTCCATTGCGACGGCTTGAGCGAGCCCTTCCGTTGCGTGCGTTTCACCACGGCGAAGTTTTTTCACGGCGACGTTGGCAATTTCGGCTTGCAAAATGTTCGGGGCATGCAACTCACGCCCTTCGATTCGCGCGAGAGCGTCTGCCCACCAGGGTTCACGAAAAACCAGGCCAGCGAGGGTGCTGCAGTCGACCACCAGCGGCGGTCGATGCAGGTACTGCGCTGGCGGCTCAGCGACGTGAAAAGTCGGCGTCGAGACGATCACCGACTGTCCCGAGCCTGACGGGTGATCTCAACGCTCGATAGCTGATCGGAGATCGGTTCAGGGAATTTAGTCTGCAACTCAGCGGCGATTTGTTGAACTGTTTTCCAGCCCTGACGAACGATCGGGAAGCCGCGCTGGTCGTATCCGACAATGCGGGGCCCCCCTTGAGGACGCTGTTCCGAGAGGTGCTGCGGCGTGTATGCGGACTCAGCTGAGGCTGATTCGATGATGGACATCAATTCGCCCTGCAAAGATCGGTGATTGCGAGCCGCGCGCTGGCGAAGCGCTTCGGCGAGTGCTTCGGGGACGTCTTTGATAGAGAGATTTGGCATGATCGAACGGAGCCATATTGGAGCCAAATAGCATTAAGACTCCAATTTGACTCCATCGCCGGCGTTATTTTCGACTCGCTGCGTCGTGCAGTCTTTGAACTACGGCAAAAATTCCGCCAACACCGCGCCCGTATGCGACTTTGCTCGTGCCTTGAGCACGGTCGGAACATCGCCCGCGACAACGACGTTGCCTCCCCCCGCACCGCCCTCCGGTCCCATGTCGATGATCCAGTCGGCCTCCGCGATCAGGTCGAGGTTGTGTTCGATGAGGATCACAGTGTTGCCGGCCTCGACGAGACGATGCAGCACGTGGATCAGCTTTTCCACATCGGCCATGTGCAGTCCGACCGTGGGTTCGTCGAGCACGTAGAGCGTGTGCGGGTTGAGTTTGCGCTGGCCCGGGCTCTTCTCGGCCTTCATTGAGGTTGCTTCGACTGCGGCTTTGGCAAGTTTCTTTGCTGTGGCTTTGGCCTTTGCGCTCGGTTCTGGCAGGTCATGCTCGGTCAGCTTGAACGTCGCTTTGACTTTCGCCAGTTCAGTGACGAGCTTGATGCGTTGCGCCTCGCCGCCGGACAGGGTCGGGCTCGGCTGGCCGAGCGTGAGATAGCCCAGGCCAACATCGCGCATGAGTTTCAGCGGATGATGAATCAGCGTCATGGACGAGAAAAATTCCACCGCGTCGTCCACATCCATCGCGAGCACGTCGCCGATGGACTTGCCGCGCCACAACACCGAGAGCGTTTCGCTGTTGAAACGTGCGCCGTTGCACACGTCACACGGCAGCTTTACGTCGGGCAAAAAGTTCATCTCGATCGTGACGACGCCCGCGCCGGAGCACGCGTCACAGCGGCCGCCCGCTGTGTTGAACGAAAAGCGACCAGGGCCATAACCGCGCATTTTGGCTTCGGACGTTTCGGCGTAGAGTTTCCTGATGTTGTCCCAGAAGCCGATGTAAGTGGCCGGGCAGGAGCGCGGTGTTTTGCCGATGGGGGTTTGATCGACTTCGAGCACGCGATCGACTGATTGCCAGCCTTCAAGCGAAGCGCATCCGACGAGTGCAGGCGCTTTCTTGCGGTTGTTGCGTGCGCTGACGAGCGCTTCCAGATTTTCGTGAAGGACTTCGCGTGCGAGCGTCGATTTACCCGAACCCGAGACGCCCGTGATCACGCTCAGGCGGCTGAGTGGCAGACGTGCTGTGACATTGCGCAGGTTGTGCAGCGTCGCGCCTTTGACTTCGACGAAGGAGTCCGCTTTGCCGACAGGGGCGCGCCTGTGCAACGGATGCTTCAGCGGATTGCGCAGGAATTTGCCGGTGATCGATAGCGGATTCGCTTTCAGTTCTTCCGCCGTTCCCTGCGCCACGATCTCGCCGCCGCGCACGCCAGCGCCGGGCCCGAGGTCGATGATGTGATGCGCGCGCCGGATCGTGTCTTCATCGTGTTCGACGACGATCAGTGTGTTGCCTTTGGCCTGCAACTTTTCCAGGACATCGAGCAGGATTCGGTTGTCGCGCGCATGCAGGCCGATGGTCAGCTCGTCCAACACATACGCCACGCCCTGAAGATTGGAGCCGAG
>JAYWAQ010000068.1:0-6986 GCA_043782305.1 Burkholderiales bacterium | reverse complement strand
CCGACGGACGTATTCGTTTCGTGCTCCATGGCGCGCTAGGGATGTTCGCCTCTCTTGCGGCGAAGGGTGAGATCGCTACGGGCGCTGGTGATCGTATGTGATGCAACTCGGTGCAAAGTTCGATACGCGTCAGCCGTCAACGCGTTGCGGCACTACGCCATTGGCACATCGTCGGATACTTATCCTCATCGACACCACAACCGCCCTCGATGGCCATGAAGCATAAAAAGCGATAGATCGCTTCAACTTGTGGCCTAGAGAACGAGTGTTCGCTGATAAAGTCGGCGACGCTGAAATTTGCGCCTAACCCCCGACCTGCATCCCTCGGCGCAATCGTAGGAAACAGACGCAGATAAGTGAAAAAAGGCACGCCCCACTGATCGCCATTGTCAGGGGAGAGCGACCACACCATATTGGCGGGCAAGTAGTAACGAAATCCGGCGCTATCAAGAAACCCCATGTAGGACGGGCTGTTGCAAATGTCGCTGGCGGGTACGTCCTGCCAGCGCGTTTCCTGATCGAACTTACGAGCGTCTCGTTGCGCTTCAACGCTTGCGTAGTCGTCCATCATCAGGGCTTCGTGCAGGGTTGTTCCGTCGCTTCGCGTCACGCCGTCAAAGGCGGCATGAATCAGAGCGACAATCGCTGCGGGTGCGAGCAAGTCCTCGCGAAATTCATCCGCGAAATTCGCGTCTGTGTAGATGTAGCGCTCGTTAAGCGCCGCGATAGCAGTTCGTCGGGTGTGATCGTCGCTAACGCTCGCCATCGCGTTGGCTATGACCCTCTCAACGTCGCCTACGATATCGGCATGGTCGAACGTTGATTGGATGATGTATCCGCGATGGCTAAGCCCATTGATGCCATGCGCGGCTGCAAAGTCAGCTGAGACGGCGCTAAAGCAAAAATGGGCTACGTGATCCTCACCGGGTTCAATGTCCGGAAAGCGAATCGGGAAAACGAAGTGAACCGGATAGTCCTCCGGTCCCGGCGTAGCGCCTGCTTTGAAATCAGAATATAGCCATTCAATTTTGAACTGAATCACTGCGCCCTCTATCGGATACATGCCGGACTAAACGCGGCCAATAATATTTGGAGGCTAGGCTCGCGCTAACTCAAACACATCGGTTAGCTGCACTGCCCGTCGCGACGTATCTTCACCCCGCGCCTGCAAATCGCTGAGCACCGAACGCACGACGTCGGCGGGCAGGCCATGGGCAACACTTTTGCGAACGATTTCTTCAGCAATCGTCGCGTCAGGCAACCGAATCGCAGCGCGCAAACCGATCTGCGTGGCACCCGCCACTTGCGAGCGAAAGAACGCGGCGCGATCCCGCGCAAACGCCTCCCGTGAGTCTGGGAGCGCGGGCCCGCGATAGAGCGCCAGGAGCGCGAGCGTACTGTGAGCCTGTGCGTGGTCACGATCAATTTTTTCATGGCAACTTGCGCCCCGCACCGCGTTGGCGTCGCTGCCGTTGACCACGTTCAGATTGGCGAGCGTACGCAACTGTTCGACGCGTACCAGCGCCGCATGGGTGTCGCACCACACACGATTAAGATCAAACCCGATCTTTCCTTCGCTGCGAACCAGAAGCGTCGCGTCAGGCAACTGCTGGCGCAACCGCGTGAGCGCTACGTCGAGCGAGCGCATTGCCTTGTCACCTTCGGCCTCTGGCCACAAGCTGTCGGCCATGCGTTGTGCGTTCACAGAGGCAGGCGCATGGGCGGCAACGTATTGCAGAATTTGCATGGATTTCGACTCGCCTTTTTTGCCGCCTTCGAGCGTCGGCGCGGTCGTCACGCCTTCTACGCTGAAGCCATCGAACAGCCGAATGCGCATGTGCCACGGCCACGACACCGGTCGCATATCAGGCGGAACAAGCCCAAGCGATTTCACGCCCTCGGCGAATGTATCGGTGCCGAGCCCCTGCGCAAATATCGCAGCCACCACCCGGTTGGTAATTTGCGGCAGCGTTTGCGTTTCCAGCGACATCAATTTGCCACCACTAATGCGCAAATAGTCGGCAAGGCAAGCGCGCAACGCGGTCAGCGCATTCTCCGGTGTGGGTCCTCCGCGCAAATGCGTCAACTGCGCGCTTTCAAATTGATCAAGCGCGATGGTGGCATCAATCAACGCGCACATTCGTTCGTGCACCAGGCGCTGTCCCGGCATCATGTTGACGAGAATTCTGGTGTACATCGCGTGCGACTCGGCCAGGCGGTTCAAACCCAGCAACGCGCCCGCGACGCCCGCCTGATAGAGCGCCGCCATCGCCTCCGGCATTTCCAGTGCCCGCACCAGCTCCATGCAACGCTCAGCTAACGCCAGCGCCACGGCGTACTCACAGGCACGCATCGCGTGACGGCTGCGCGCATAGCGCACCAGCAAAACCTGTGACGGCTCTGCCGGATTGACGACGGCTTCGAGTTCGTCCAGTCGCGCTGCCGCCAGCGCGTGATTGCTGCCTCGACTCGCCAGCTCGAACGCGTTGCGCCGTACGAAAAAGCACAGCCATTGCGGGTGATTGCTTTCGGTGTCATCGCAGCTCGTTGGTCTCGTGCCGTTCGTGCGTTGCCCATTCGCGCCCGTTTCATGGGTGCTGACATAGGTGCCGAGATGGGTTTGCGCCAGCGTTATTGCAGCGCGGTAAATGACACGTGTTATCACCGCAATCGATGCATCCACCTCAAGCGTTGCCAGCGTCTCGGACACTTGGTTCATGCGAGCTGCGTCGCGAGAAAAGTTGAACCACGGCGCGAGCATCGTCGCGGCGCGCAGTCGGGCGCTGCGGCGCAAACGCTCGTTGAAAACAAGCGTCAGCAGCGCCTCGCCAATGATCGCCGATTCGGCCGCGCTGGTACCGAACAACAAACGCGCCACCAGCAATCCCGGTAAACACTCAACCGCCTCGTCGTCGCTCAACCGCCGGATCAACGAAGCGTGCAAACCATTGATGCGCCCATACTCGCGCTGCATGTCGCCAAAGCCGCTCCAGGCCAGAACGCCCGTGCAATAGACGCCTGACAGCGCACGGAATTCGGCGAGCTCGTCGCCGCGTGCTCGAGCGGTTTGCACAATCGCCATGAACTGGGAGATCGCAGGTGAGCCCTGCGTTTCGCGCACCACATGCGCCGACTCAATCGCTAGCGGCAAGTCAAGTATGGCCGCGAGTCCCAGCGTGTCGCACCACTTTGCCACCTGAGCGTTGCCAAAGTGGGCAGACAGCGGCCCCAACTCGCTACGCAGCACGTCACCGGCGGCTTCGCGCGCGCCAGCTGAAATGAGGGCGTCGATTGCTTGCGCGGTCGACTCAATGCGGAGCATAGGTCTAGAGTCCGGTTTAAATTACGTGCCGCCGAATGCGCACGCCAAGCCTCTCGCCTGAAAACCAGGGCGCGATGGTTCAACTCACAGACGTAATATTTGACGCGAACACGACAAGGCGGCGCTTTGCCGCCTGTTCGCCAGCGAAGCAAGCCGCGATGGGCTGGTCGATGCCGGAGCGATTTCCCTAGTGATCGTAAGCGGCTACCGAGATCGCAGCGACGTTAATGCCGTCGTAGTAGCTCGTCGAGGCAGGCGTTGAGCTCACCAAAACGTCGGCAGACGCCTGCGCGTTTGACATGACGACCGCAGGGGACGACGGCGCCGAAGGGTCACGCGCATGCACAAATTGCGCGTTGACCAGCACCAGCACTACGATTGCGACGGACAGCGTGAAAAGCGTTTTAAAGCCAGAAAATGAGGGTGAAACTTGGGTGTTCATTGATGCTCTCCTGAGTATGATCTGAGTGAAGATGGGCTCGTATGGAGAAGGACGTATTGATTCGCACGAAAATGACATTGCGCCTGCGAAGTAATTTCCGCTTGCTGCTGATCCGGGTGCTCAGGAAACGTTAGATTTGACATCGCGTGTTTGCGATCAGCTCGCGGAACCGCTAATGGACGGCAACCTTAAACCGCCAGATGCAGACCTTGCACTACATCGCGACTCGCCAGACACCGTCGATCAATCGCACTGTGTAGTCGCTCGACGCTGCGCCATCCTTGCTGCGTTCGGCGATTTTTGCCGCCGCGCTATCGCCATCGATGAAGAGGCTGTCGAACTCTGCTGTTTTCGGGTTCGGCGACATCTTTACAAATTCGAGAAACTGCGCGGCGTCCGGGCCGTCAAGCGCCTTCACCTGCTCGGCGAGCATGACGCGCTTGAGAGCAGGCTTGTCGCCCGCTCTCGCCGCGCGCAGGAACTCAGCGACGGCCCGGCCTTGTGGCGTGGCCCAGGCGGCCTTGCCAATGGCGTCGGGCGCGCGCGGCGCAAGCATCGCGGTGTCAAAGCGCACATCAAAACTGAATGTGTTTTTGAACTCTTTTTGCTCGCCGCCACTGGTCACGCGCCCAGCAAATGCCGTCGGCGTGGAACGAGATACTTCTGCTTTGTAGTCGGCTGTATTCGCGCCGCCCTTTAGCGCCCCGACATTGAAGTCGACGGATCGGACTTTCTTCTCGGGGTCTAGCGTGAGCTCCAGAATTTGTACGTTGTTGTTGCGCATCTCGCTTGAGCGGGCGAAACTGTCATTAATCGCCTTGGTGGAAAGCGGCTTGTCGGTGAGGGTCAAAATCGTGTCCGATTTCTTGTCGGCGAGCGATGGCTTGATGACCGTGTAGGCGTACTTGAACTCGGTCCTGTTGCCGTTCAAAGTAATGCCACCCGTGGCTGTGTTGACAGCTGATGTCGCGCTCTGCGCCAGCGCCTGCGGGCTCAAGGCAGCGAGCGCAAGCACCGCCGCCAGACCGGCCGCGATATCGCGGTAGCGCTGTGGGCAAAAGCGTTTAGAGCGTTTCATGTGATCTCCAATTTACGGACAAGTTCTAAGTCGAGCCGATCGGCGGAATGGGTCCGAATGGACAACCCGCAGGTTCACACGTTAGGCGGCGCGACCCTACATTCCACCTACAGCGCTGCGTTGTGGTGAAAGCGTTGGCAGCACTGGCGCACGCAATTCGTCTTTGCGGTTGTAGGGAAACTGTAGGGCGGCGAGCGCTATTGTTTGCTGCCACCCCTTTCCGTCGTCACTACCGTCATTACAAGGAGAATTCCATGTCGAAAGCACTTCTGGCCGCACTCTGCACGTTCGGCCTCACATTCCTCGCCACTGCACCCGCCGTCGCGGTCACCCCAGCCGCCGAAAAAGCATTTGTCGACGCCTACAAAAAGGCGATCGAAACCAGCGACAAGAAGACGCTGCAAGGCTTTTTGTACACCGTCAATGCAAACCCGATGGCGCTGGATTTTTATAAGGAAATGGTGATGATGGAGGCGGGCAGTAAAGTGACAGAAATCACACTGACCGATCTCAACGCCGAGGACAAGCAAAAAATCGCGACGCAGAAAGGCCCGGACGGCAAGCCGAGCAAGAGCAACATCCCGGTTGTGAAAAAGCTCACTTTCAAGACCGAAACCAAATCCGCCAACGGCAGCAGCTCCGGCAGCAGCAGCGTGTTTGTCGGGGAGGTGGACGGCAAACTCATGATCGCGGTTCCGGCGAAATAGGCGTGGCTGTCTGGTGCCGAGTGCCGGTCGCTAGCGACGCTTTACGTGTGATACAGCTTTTTTGTTCTACGGCTTTCACACGAGGACCAGGAGGCGAATCAGGCAATTATCGACAAACGCTATTTATAGACGCCAGCCCGCATGCAAGTTACAAAATAGCCGAAAGCTGTTAGCGAGTTTGCCACTCCAGTTTGCTCAAGAAAGCCATTGCATGCACGCGAGTAGCCGCCACGTTTTCGTCCGTTCCGCACATTTCAAGCGAGGCCTGCAAACTGCGGCAAACCGCCGGCCGACGTGGGTCGCCGAAGATCATGCAGTGATTGTTGATGTCCAGTTGTACGCAGCGCACCCCCGCCAGTTTGCCTTTGCCTTTCGGCGCGGCGCACGGATCACCATCCGGCAAGCCCGGAATGGCGGACGAGATCGACGGCGCAATGCAACAGGCACCGCAACCGGATCGGCATTCAACCAACGAACTCACAAAGCGGTCAGCGGCGCAATGCGGGCCACCCGTAAATCAACGTAAGCACGGCCACAGTGCCGCCAAAAAACAATCAGCAGAGACATTCAGGGAGTTAGAAAAATGGATATTGAACTCATCGATGTAACCAGAAAATCATGGCCCGTTTCGGTAGATTTGCCAAAGGCCACATGGACGACGACAGTGGAATTGAGCGCCAACACGCCGTTCAGCCTCTTTGCAAGAGGCAACGCTCGACGCAACGCGGCAGGCGACATTGTGCTCCTCACCGGGCTCTGGGACATTGTGCTCGAAAACGCGCCGCGCACCGATCACGATGCTGCGCGCTCCAAAGGCAGCGTTCGAGTCGAAAACTGTCAGGTCGGTCCGTGGACGCGCGGTATGTTCAGTTGGGCGCAGCGATCAGCAGGCACGGGCGTCGACAAGAATACCAAGGGGCTGCCCAAGCGTACCGGGTCGCTGCGCAACGACATCGTCGCCACCGTTCGCGCCGTGATGCCCTGCTCGTTAGGCGATGACAATTGGGATCTGATTGAGCCCGGCAGCGAAAAGCAGGTCGCCGAAAAGACCTATTCAAAACCGGGCACGTCCTGTCTGATCCTGCCGGGATTCATATCGCGACACTTCGGCGCTGTGCCGTATGGTTGGGCGTTCAAGGGCACCAAGCGGGTGGATGAAGTCAAAAACTACATGAACAAACGATCACTGAGCGGAACCAATCAGGTGCGCACGCGTGGCAAGAGCTTCAACGCATGGACGCAGGCCACCGGCAACAACCTGCCGCGACCGGGCGATATTTACGTGCTGCTGGATCGCGATGCCAAAGGCGCTGCGCTCACCCAGCGTGATACCGATGGCGTGGGCCACGTCGGCGTCGTGCTGAACGCTGGCAACAGCAGCTGGGAGACCGCAGATCTGGGACAGGGCACAGGTTGGGTCGGCAACATCTCGCCGTC
>JAYWAQ010000067.1:0-6992 GCA_043782305.1 Burkholderiales bacterium | reverse complement strand
TCCGGCTTCAGCGCCGCCAGATTCGCCGCTCAATGATGAAACCAGTCGGGTTGCGGCAAGCTCTGAAACACTTGCCGCAAGCCTTGCCCCCAAGCCTTGCGAATGTTTTGAAAATAGGCGTCGTCGTCGGTGACGCGGTAGCGCAGCGACGGCTTCAAATGATCGCGTTTCAGGATCAACACATCAATCGGCAAACCTACCGACAGGTTAGATTTCATTGTTGAATCAAACGACACCATCGCCGATTTCAATGCCTCGGCCATCGGTGTTTCAGGACGCACGACGCGATCAATGATGGGTTTGCCGTATTTGCTCTCGCCGATCTGAAAGTACGGCGTGTCGCTAGTGGCTTCGATGAAATTTCCTTGTGGATAAATCTGGAACAAACGCGGCGCTTCGTTACGAATCTGCCCGCCGACCAAAAACGAGCAAGTGAAATCGACCGACGATTGCGTGAGCTGGTTTTCCTCCGCGTGTGAAATTGCAGCCTTGATCGCCTGCCCAAACAGCTCTGCCACGTCAAACATCGAGGGCGCGTTCAGGATATGCGCCTCGTCCACCAGCGCCTTGCGCCGCAGCTGGCTGACCACACCCTGTGTTGTCGCCAGATTGCCCGCGTTCACAGCAACGATGCAGCGCTGATGCTCGCCGTCCGGCACATCAAATACATGCATTTTGGAGAACGTTGATACGTTGTCCACCCCCGCGTTGGTGCGGGAATCCGAGGCGAAAAGCATGCCCTCGTGCAGAGACATGGCGACACAGTAAGTCATGGTTGATTTCTCAAAAGCGCGAGTGAAGGCAGACACAACCTCCGATTTTATCGGGGCAGGCATTTTGGCGTTGATCGCACGGGGGCGATATAAGGCGGGCTCCTCTACCAACCTAGCCTTACGTCAAAGGCCCGCGTGAGCCCGCGGTACCCGCTTTACGCTCGTAACGTGCCCAACGCCTCAGTGCAACTCCATGTACGCGGTATTCACCGCCGTACCCAGCCGTTCCATGTCCACCAAAAAGTCCGCAAGGTAGCGTTTCAGGCCGTAGTCGAATACTTCATCTACCGTTCCGTAACGCAGTTTGGCGTTGATTTCGGAGGCAATGCGGCGCGGGATGCGACCGCTGTCTTTTGGCAGGTCTTCGAGACACTTGGTGGCCTCATCGAGGCAGTAGCGCAACGAGCGCGGCAGTTTGTCGTCGAAGATCATGATTTCTGCGACGCGTCTGGCGTCGATCACATCCCGATACGTGTCGCGGTACGCCTCCAGCGCGGAGACCGAGCGCAAGACGGCCGACAGGCGGTAGTAATCCGTCTCTTTGTCTTCTTCCGTTTCGTCGAACGTGTCGGGTGACTCTTCCGCGTATTTGACGTTCAGGATGCGTGCGGTGTTGTCGGCGCGTTCGATGAAGGTGCCGAGCCGCGTGAAGTGATACGGCTGATCGCGGCGCGCGGTGGCAAAGGTCACACCACGGAATAGATGCGAGCGCTCCTTCACCCATTCAAAAAATTCGTTACCCGTCATCAGCGGGTCAATCATTTTCGCTTTGTCCTGCAACGCAAGCCAGGTGTCGTTGATGTTCTCCCACATCTCGCTGGTGATCGAGCCGCGAACCGCGCGCGCATTTTCACGCGTCGCTTCGAAGCAGTTGCGGATGGAGGAAGGGTGCTTCTTGTCCCAGGCGAGGAACGCGATCACGTTGGCGTAGGTCGCGGGTAGCTTCGTTTCGGCGAATTCAGCCTGAGCTTCCGTAATGACAATGGGTGTCATCGCGCCGCCGGAATCGGCCGAGCGATCCAGCATGGCGAGCGATTGCGTAACGTCCAGAATACGCGCCATATTTTCGGCACGCTCAAGATAACGACTCATCCAGTAGAGGTGGGAGGCAACGCGGCTCAGCATGATTACTTGCCCCCCTTTGCCGGGCTGGTGCCAGGCGTTTCGTCACCCTCACCGAGCACCCAGGTGTCCTTGGTGCCGCCGCCTTGGGACGAGTTCACCACGAGCGAGCCTTCGCGCAGTGCCACGCGCGTGAGCCCGCCTGGAACCATGCGTACCTCACGACCGGTCAACACAAAAGGCCGCAAATCAATGTGTCGCGGCGCGATGCCAGATTCAACAAACGTTGGGCAGCTCGACAGCGATAACGTCGGCTGCGCGATGTAATTGCTGGGGTTCGCTTTCACAATCGCAGCAAAATCTTCAACTTCTTTTGCCGTCGATGCGGGCCCCACGAGCATGCCGTAACCACCGGCACCGTGAACCTCTTTCACCACCAGATCTTTCATGTTCGCAAGCACGTACGACAGGTCGGTCGGCTTGCGACACTGATACGTCGTCACGTTGTTCAAAATGGGTTCTTCATTGAGGTAGAACTTGATCATGTCCGGCACGTACGGATAGATCGATTTGTCGTCGGCCACGCCGGTACCAATCGCGTTGCAGATCACGATGTTGCCCTTGGCGTACGCCTGAAACAGACCGGGGACACCAAGCGCTGAATCCGGGTTAAACGCCAGCGGATCAAGGAAGGTGTCATCGAGTCGGCGGTACATCACGTCCACGCGTTGCGATCCGCTCGTGGTGCGCATGTAAACGCGATCGTCCTTGACGAACAGGTCTTGTCCCTCGACCAACTCGATGCCCATTTGTTGCGCGAGGAAAGTGTGCTCAAAATACGCGCTGTTGAAACGGCCAGGCGTCAGGAGCACGACTGTCGGGTTATCGATGTCAGTCGATTCGCGCAGCGTTTGCAGGAGCAGCGCCGGGTAATGCTCCACGGGGCGCACGGTTTGCCGCAGGAAAAGCTCGGGGAACAACCGCATCATCATCTTGCGGTTCATGAGCATGTACGAGACGCCCGAAGGAACACGCAAGTTGTCTTCCAGCACGTAATATTTGCCGTCGTTGTTCCGAACGATGTCGACGCCGGTGATCGATGCGTAGGTATCGTGTGGCACTTTCACGCCGACCATTTTGGTCTGGAATTGCGAGTTGCCTTCGATCTGTTCGCGCGGAATCAAACCCGCTTTCAGGATCGCCTGATCGTGATAAATGTCGGCGAGAAATTTGTTGATGGCCGTCACGCGCTGCGTCAGCCCTCGCTCCAGATATGCCCATTCGTCAGCCGTGATGATGCGCGGGATGACGTCCGACGGAATCAGTCGCTCGGTGCCGCCTTCTTCGCCATACACCGTGAACGTGATGCCGATGCGCCGGAACAGCAAATCGGCCTGTGCGCGCCGCTGCGTAAGCGATGCCGACGGCGTATCGGCGAGCCAGTTGCCGTACGGTACGTAGTGTTCGCGTGGCCCTAACGTCTGAGACTGAGACTGTGACTGAGATTGACCCGCCGGCGGGTGCGCCAAAGTGGCCCCGCCGAAATGCTGAAGCTGCGTCTGAAACTGGCTTTGCAAATGACTGGGGCTCGCTCCCGACCAAGTGAGCATTTCGTCGAAATGCGATACGGGAGGTGGCGTGATGGCGTGCATAGGCAGAGGTAAAGCGGTATTCGCAAAAGCGCGATCTTGGTGCAATAGTAAGCAAACCGTGTGCCGTTGTCTTTGCTTTGTGCAGTGAACAATTGTTTCTGCGCGAGCGGAGGTCTCTTTTCTAACAGCTTATTGCTGTAATGGCTTTTCTGTAGGGGCTAAGCTCAATTTATTGATAAAGTCGATAACGGTCGAAATTACAGTCCAGCCCTCATTAAAAGGTCATTCAGCACAAAAGCCAATGGGCTCACGCTGAACAAATTCGGACGAAAAAAGAAACGTTGGCGAACGCTCGATTAACCGCGCTCGATTGCCAGCGTTCCGCTCTTCGTGGCTATTCCCTTGCGGAGCGTGTTGAATACAACAAGCGGGAGCTTTGCCAACTGACGCACGAAGGTTTGTTCAACGCGAAGACAACGCTCAAGCATCCCGTCAGAATCGCTCCGCGTGGCGGAACAAACCGACCGCGAGCGCAGTCTGCAATGCTTCCGACGCGTAGAATTCAAACCAATGTCCCTCCTTTCCCGCTACGAGTTGGAGCTTGGCGTTCGCTACGTGCGTGCCAAGCGTCGCAACAGTTTCATCTCCTTCATTTCGCTCATATCGATGCTCGGCATTGCGCTCGGCGTTGCTGCGTTAATCATCGTGATTTCGGTGATGAACGGGTTTCAGAGCGAGTTGCGCGAGCGCATGCTGGCCGCTACGGCGCATGTGGAGGTGAAGGGGTTTGATTCGCCGCTCGCCGACTGGCAGGGCGTTGCGGCAACGCTCAAAAGTAACCCCGAGGTCGAAGCAGTCGCCCCCTATGTTCAGGGCGAAGGCATGTGGCTCAATGGCGAAATCAGCAAGCCGTCGCTCGTGCGGGGCATTGATCCGGCGAATGAAGCACAAATTGCGACGATCCAGAAGCACATGAAGGTGGGCACGCTCGATTCGTTGCAGCCGGGTACTTGGGGTGTGATTTTAGGAGTTGATCTGGCCAGGAATCTGGGTGTTCGTGTGGGCGAAAAAGTGGCGCTGATCTCAACGCAAACGACCGTGACGCCAGCGGGTTCAGTGCCGCGTGTGAGAAATTTTACGGTCGTCGGCTTGTTCGAAATTGGCTGGATCGAGGCCGATAGTCGCGTGGCACTCGTTCACATGAGCGACGCGCAGCGGCTCTACCAGTTTGGCGATACGGTCACCGGCATTCGCGTGAAGCTGCGCGATTTGATGCAGGCCGATGCGGTCACGGGACAGTGGCTGAAATCGCTGCCTGCTGGCATTGAAGTGGTACCTTGGACACGCATGAATGCGAGCTTTTTCAAAGCTGTGCAGATGGAGAAGCGCGTGATGTTCATCATCCTGACGCTGATCGTGGCAGTAGCTGCGTTCAATCTCGTGAGCACGCTGGTGATGGTGGTGACCGACAAGCAATCCGACATCGCAATTCTGCGCACCCTGGGCGCGCGACCATTTGGCATCATGCAGATTTTTATCGTTCAGGGCAGCATCATCGGCGTAATTGGCACCCTGATTGGACTCACGCTCGGGTTGCTGGTGTCGTTCAATCTGGATCATGTGGTCGGCGCGATCGAACGCCTGTTTGGTGTGACCTTTATCGACAAAACGATCTACCTCATCACCGAGTTGCCATCGAAAGTTTTGATGAGCGATGTGACGACTATCGTCCTCATGAGCCTCGGGCTCTCCTTGCTGGCGACGCTGTATCCGAGTTGGCACGCCAGCCGTGTGAACCCGGCCGAGGCGCTGCGCTATGAATAGGCCCATCGTCGAGGCGATCGGGCTCGGCAAGCGATATGAGAGCGGCCCGGCGACGACGCAGGTGTTGACCGATGTGTCCTTCGCGGTGACGGGCGGTGAATCGGTGGCCATCGTCGGTTCGTCGGGTTCGGGCAAGAGCACGCTGTTGCATCTCCTCGGTGGGCTCGATTCGCCAAGCAAGGGTAGCGTGAGTTTGCTTGGGCATCCGCTGGCGAATATGTCAGACGCTGCGCGGGGTGACTTGCGTAATCGCGCGCTCGGCTTCGTCTATCAGTTTCATCATTTGCTGGCAGAATTAACGGCCGTGCAAAACGTGGCGCTGGCGCTGCGAATTAGGCGCACACCGGTCGCCATTGCCGATGCAAAAGCAACCGAGCTTTTGGCGTCGGTGGGCCTGTCGCACCGCCTGCAACACTTGCCGTCGGAACTCTCCGGCGGCGAAAGGCAACGCGTCGCCATCGCGCGCGCGCTCGTCACCGAACCCGCATGCGTCCTTGCGGACGAGCCGACCGGCAACCTTGATCAGGAAAATGGTGATCGCGTGTTTGCCATGTTGCTGGACGCAACACGAAGCCGCAACGCATCGCTCGTGCTCGTCACGCATGACCGTGATCTAGCCGCGCGCTGTGATCGCGTGTTGCACCTCACGCAAGGCCATTTACAAACGCTTGGAGAATGGCAGTTGAAGCCACACCCGGATTTACCGGACATGCAGCTTGCAACCTAGTCAACGGGCTGCGTTGTATTGGCTATTCGCGGGCATCACGCTGTTCGCGACGATGGACGCGGCGGCAAAATGGGTGGCCCGCACCTATCCGTTGACCGCTGCCGTTTGGTTGCGTTATCTGGTGCCGACGCTTCTGGTCGGCGGCTATCTGGTGGTCACCAAAGGCTTCAAGTTCGCCCACGCGCCGCGCCCGGGCATCCAGATTTTGCGTGGCATTACGCTCGTGGTGAGCACGCTCTGCTTCTGGACTGCGTTGTCACATTTGCCGCTGGTCGAAGCGGCGACGGTGTCATTCATCGGCCCCACGATGGTGGTGGTTTTTTCTGCGTTTCTGCTTGGAGAAAAGCCGCAACGCACGCACTGGATCGCACTCGGCATCGGTTTTATTGGCGTACTCATCGCATTGCGTCCGGGTTTGACGCACACTGGCATTGGGGCGATCGCGGCGCTCAGTTCGGCCGCCTTTTATTCGCTGTACCTGGTGTTGACACGCAAAGTGGCGGATCAAGCCGATTCGCTGGTGCTTTTATTTCATGCCAACGCGATTGGAGCGTTGGCGCTAACGGTCATGGCGCCCACGGTAGCACGCATGCCGATCAATATGGCCGAGTGGCTGATCCTGCCATTTCTGGGCCTCTTCGGCATGGTGGGTCACTGGTGCATGATCAAGGCCTATTCCATCGCGGATGCGTCGACGCTCGCTCCGTTTATGTACGTGCAGCTGCTGATTGCCACGTTTTATGGCTGGCTGGTTTACAACAATTTGCCCGACGGATTCACGCTCCTGGGCATGCTGGTGATTCTGGCCAGCGGGCTTTACGTTCTCAACGAGGGGCGGCGCACTGCGGCACGCGCTCGCGCCGATGAAGTGGCGGCCACGCCGGAGTAGTGGTGTAGCTAAGCCCGCAAATCGGCGGCGCGCTAAAATTTGTGCACCGCAATGGGCACCCGTCCAAATGGGTATCGTTCTTATGCCGACGTCGCGATCCGTCGCTCGGCAGCAGACTTTCCCCG
>JAYWAQ010000066.1:0-2519 GCA_043782305.1 Burkholderiales bacterium | reverse complement strand
CCGCGTCTTCAAATGCAATTCTGGGCGATGCGTCGGGCAAAATCTGCTCGCTCGAATACAGCCCCAACGGCGCCGCAGCGATCCCGCCAGATCAGGGTGTGATTGCACACACCAATCATTTTTGCGATCCGAAGCTTGGCCAATGGCAGACGCCGCTCGCGCAAATGTTGACCACCGAGCCGCGACTGCACTGTGCCGACACCCACATTGCCGAATGGCCCGATCAGATCGATGACGCCTACCTTGGGATGCTGCTGCGAGATGAAACCGGCAACCCCTCAACAACGGTCGCGGATGCGAAATTCGGAGCCATCTGCCGCTCGCCCGACATGAGTTTGCCGCCTGATTTTCGGGTGGAAAGCGTCTTCGGTGTGATCATTAATTGTGACAAGCGCACGATGCTGGTTGCGCCCGGTATCCCTTCACAGGTAGATTTCGGGTTGCTTGCCCTGTAGGAGCGACTAAGCCGCGACCGGTTCGCTGCGAAGGCGCTCCAAAGGGCTCACTCTAAATGTGATCTGCCCGCTATGCCTTCTCGCTATTACACCCTTGTTGCCGTCATACTCGTTTTTCTGGCGAGCTTTGCGTTTGCAGTTGTTGCCCACTTCCAGGTGAATTGGACCATTTACCTTTTGATGGTGGTAAGCGGCGTGCTCTCGCTCGTGGGCCTGCGCGACATCACGCAAACCAAACAGGCGATCCGACGCAATTACCCGATCCTTGCGCACTTTCGTTTTTTCTTCGAATACATCCGGCCTGAAATTCGGCAGTACTTTATCGAGAGCGAAAACGAGGCGTTTCCATTCTCGCGTGCGTCGCGCTCACTCGTCTATCAGCGTGCGAAAAAGGAATCCGACAAGCGCCCATTTGGCACGCTGCTTGACGTTTACGAAGCGGGTTACGAATGGATGAATCATTCAATTTCGCCGACGGTGGTGCCAACGTCTGACTTCCGCATCACGATCGGCGCGCAGGCTGCAAAGCCCTACTCCGCCTCGGTCTTCAACGTCTCCGCGATGAGCTTCGGTGCGCTTTCGGCGAACGCGATCCGCGCGCTAAACCTTGGCGCAAAAACCGGCGGCTTCGCGCATGACACCGGCGAAGGCTCCATCTCGCGCTATCACCGCGAACACGGGGGTGATCTCATCTGGGAACTCGGCAGCGGTTACTTCGGCTGCCGCACGGCCGATGGCAAATTTGATGCGACGCGCTTCGCCGATCAGGCGCAGGATCCGCAGGTGAAGATGGTGGAACTGAAACTGTCGCAGGGCGCAAAGCCCGGCCACGGCGGCGTTCTGCCCGGCCCGAAAGTAACGCCGGAAATCGCCGAAGCGCGCGGCGTTGCGATTGGCGTTGACTGCGTTTCTCCCGCCAAGCACAGCGTGTTTTCCACGCCCATCGAGATGCTCGAATTCATCGCCAAAATGCGCGAACTCTCCGGCGGCAAACCGGCGGGCATGAAGCTCGCGATTGGTCATCCGTGGGAATTTTTTGCCATTGCCAAAGCGATGGTGAAGACCGGCATCACGCCCGATTTCATTGTCGTCGATGGCTCGGAAGGCGGCACCGGCGCAGCCCCCGTGGAGTTCACCGATCACGTGGGCGTGCCGCTGCGCGAAGGGCTCATGCTGGTGCACAACACGCTCGTAGGCGTCGGACTTCGCGACCGCATCAAGGTCGGCGCGAGCGGCAAAATCATCACTGCGTTCGACATCGCAAAGACGATGGCGATGGGCGCGGACTGGTGCAATTCGGCGCGCGGCTTCATGTTCGCGCTCGGCTGCATTCAGGCGCAAAGCTGTCACACCGGCACCTGCCCGACAGGCGTGACCACTCAGGACGTGCTGCGTCAACGCGCACTCGTGGTGCCGACCAAAGCCGAGCGCGTGCACGAGTTTCATCACAGCACGCTGCACGCGCTCTCCGAACTGATCGCCGCTGCCGGACTCATGCATCCACAAGACATCAAGCCCGAGCACATCATTCGCCGCATCAGCTCAACCGAGGTCGCTTCACTGGCCGGGCTCTACAAATTTTTGCGGCCCGGCGAACTGCTCGACGATACCGCCGAGCACAAAGTGTTTGCGTACTACTGGGGCAAGGCGCACGCGGAATCGTTTGCCATGGTGTGATTGCGAGACTGTGCGGAACAGCTTTTTTGGCGAAATGGCCTTTTGAAAGGGGCTTGACTGCATAAGGACGCATTGTCGACTTCTTGACTAACTTGCGTCGGGCCCACATTGCGCATGACTTACATGCAAAAGCTGTTACACCCGATCTGCCGGATAAAGCGCGAATTCCTGTAGTTTTTCCAGCTTCGCGGCGAACGCGCTTTACATGTCGCGATTCACCGCGATAATTCGCAGGCTCTTAATCCATTGAAAATCAAAGTCATCATGAAAAAAATTGGCACATTCACCCTAACGCTCTGTGTTGCCGCTCTCTTCGGCACCAGCGCATCGTTCGCGCAGACGCCTGCTCCTGCCGCTCCTGCTACTCCAGCTGCTCCAGCCGCAACC
>JAYWAQ010000065.1:0-2526 GCA_043782305.1 Burkholderiales bacterium | reverse complement strand
GACCGACGTCCGCACGAAGGCGCGCTTCGATCAGGCTGGCATCAATGCCATGCCGCCAACCGGCGTCATTCGCTGGCCCGATAAACTCGGTTTTAACGCCCAACCGGTCGGCAATTTTTTTCCACAAGGTTGCGAACTGGCCCGTCTCGTACATCAGCACCTGATCGCCCGGAGAGAGCGTGTTCACCAGCGCGGCTTCCCACGCTCCTGTGCCTGAAGACGGATAAATAATGACCGGTTGCTGTGTTTTGAAAATGGTCTTGATGCCCGAGAGCACCTTGAGGCCAAGCCCGGCAAATTCGGGACCGCGATGGTCAATAGTCGGCAGGCTGATCGCGCGGGCCACACGATCAGGCACGGGCGATGGGCCGGGGATCGCCAACTGGTGTCGGCCTGAGCGATGAAAATTGAGTTGCAGCATTGGAGACGTCAATCGAATAGTTCGGAGCATTTTCGCACGGGCAGATTGGAGCCCTCTTGCCGCGGGTCAATTTTCGTACGCATTCGACAGCGCTCGATTAGACGGAATGACACCAACGCACCCGAGGCGATCACCAAGGCTGCTACGCTCGCGCCATGCACGACACCACTTCACTCGCCCAACGCCTTCGCACCAACACGCAAGGGGAAATCCTCTTAACCGACGCCGACTGTGCGCGCTATGCGACCGATGCGTCGATCTATCAACAGATTCCAGTTGGCGTGTTCGTGCCGAAAACGACGGACGATATCCACACAGCCATTGACATTGCGCGTGATCTGAAAGTGCCCGTTTTGGCGCGGGGCGGTGGCACCAGTCAATGTGGGCAGACAACGGGCGTTGCGCTGGTGATTGATAGCTCGAAATACATCCGCAATGTGCTCGATCTTAACGTTGAAAAGCGCACCGTTTCCGTCGAACCGGGCATCGTTCTCGACCATCTGAACGCGACACTCAAGCCTCATGGATTGTGGTTCCCAGTGGATGTATCGACCAGCGCGCAGGCTACGCTCGGCGGTATGGCAGGCAACAATTCCTGCGGCTCGCGCTCGATCGCCTACGGCAATATGGTGCACAACGTACTGGGCATTGATGCCTGGTTGGCAGATGGGAGCGTTGCGAATTTTTCTGATCAATCCGTAGCGACCGGACGGGCAAAAAAAATCGCCGATCTTGCGCAATCACTGGCGACAAATCATCAGGCCGAAATCGAGCGCGTGTGGCCCACCGTCATGCGCCGCGTCGGCGGTTTCAACCTCGATATCTTCTGCAACCAGAGCGAACGCCCTTACACGAAAGACGGCAGCGTCAATCTGTCGCACCTGCTCGTTGGCTCCGAAGGCACGCTTGCATTCACCAAGTCGCTCACGCTCGCGCTCTGTCCGCTGCCAAAGGCAAAAGTGCTCGGGGTCCTAAACTTTCCGACCTTTCATCAGGCGATGGAATCGGCGCAGCACATCGTCAAGCTGGGGCCGACTGCGGTTGAGCTGGTGGATCGCACGATGATTGATCTGGCGCTGTCGAACGCAGCCTTTGCGCCGACAGTGCGCACGGCGCTCGTGGGGCAGCCAGATGCGATTCTGCTCGTTGAATTTTCGGGTGAAGACAAGGTCGCACTCAAGCATCAATTGAAGCTGCTCGTTGAGCTGATTGCGTCGCTCGGTTTGCCTGATGCCGTCGTGCAAATGACCGACGATGCGCCGCAGAAAAACCTGTGGGAAGTGAGGAAAGCGGGCCTTAACATCATGATGAGTTTGAAAGGTGACGGCAAACCTGTGAGCTTCATCGAGGACTGCGCGGTGCCGCTCGAACACCTCGCGGAATACACCGCCAATCTCACCGAAGTCTTCGCGCGCTACGGCACGCGCGGCACCTGGTACGCGCACGCGAGCGTGGGCACGCTGCATGTGCGGCCGATCCTAGACATGCGTCGCGGTGACGCTACAAAGATGCGCGCAATCGCCGAAGAAGCCAGCGCATTGGTGCGCAAATTTAAGGGCGCGTACAGCGGCGAACACGGCGACGGACTGTGCCGTGGCGAATGGGTATCCTGGCAATTCGGCCCTGCGATTTCTGGCGCGTTCCGCGAGATCAAGCAAGCGTTCGACCCGGACAATTTGTTCAATCCTGGCAAGATGATCGACGCGCCGAAGATGGACGACCCATCCCTTTTTCGCTTCAAGCCCGAGTACAAAATTATTCCCGTCAAGACCGCGCTCGACTGGAGCGCGTGGAACGTTCAGAACGATCCGGTGACCGAAGCAACGACCGCCCCCGGAACCGGCGGCGATGCGGCAGAAGGCTTCGGCAAGGCCGTCGAGATGTGCAACAACAACGGCCACTGCCGCAAGTTTGACGCGGGCACGATGTGTCCGAGTTATCGCGTGACGCGGGACGAAATTGCCAGCACGCGCGGTCGTGCCAACACGTTGCGCATGGCGATCTCAGGGCAACTTGGCAAGGACGGAATTGCGAGTGAAGAAGTGCATGAAGCGCTTGATCTCTGCGTAAGCTGCAAGGGTTGCAAGCGCGATTGCCCAACTGGC
>JAYWAQ010000064.1:0-7024 GCA_043782305.1 Burkholderiales bacterium | reverse complement strand
CTCAAAGCTATCGGCGAGTCGCACGATCAATTTTGCGAGCTACTCAGTCTTGCGTACAAGCGAGATGATGGAAGCGTCGAAGACGGCGAACAAAATCTTGGACTTGCGCAAAGCGCCTTGCAATTGCTGGATGATGAGGCCTGGTACCCAGCAAACGAAACTGACGGCAATGCAGACGCGCAAAAGATTCGTGCGTGGATTCTTAGTGCCTTGACCTTAGCATCGTCAATGGGTCGGGAAGAGACTGCAACGCGACTGATCGCACGCGCGCTGGGGCGCTTAGGCGCACGATCAGGATCGGAATGGCCGTCAATACCGATGGCTCAATTGCTGGAAGAACTTTACTCTGAATCATTTGCGCGCGAGGTTGTTCACGGCGAAATGTACGGGTTCGGCCCTCGATCCGTGGAACTAACGGAGGATGTAAAACGAGCCAACGCCTTTGATCAACGAGCACGTGAGTTGCGGTTGGGCTTTCCGCACGCGGCGAAACTCTTGCGGGCTCTTTCCGAGGCGTATCGACGCGAGAGCTTTTAACTTGGTGGTTATTTTTTCTCACAACGACGCTGAAACGCGCTAACCCAACCCAACCGCCATCCCCAACGCCTTCGCCGCATCATTCAGCCGATCATCAAAGCAAACAAAGCTGAGCCGCTCAGGCATCAGCAGCAGCGAGATCGCTTCGGCTGCAGCAAGATGCACACCGTCGTAGCCGCGCAGGCCAAAGCGGTCTGCGAGATCACCGGCGCGGCGAATGATCTGTTCGGTCGCGTCCATGACTTTGCAGCTGCGCCAGTCCGTCTCAAAACCGGCAATCGCGACTGCTTTTTGTGCTTGATCAATGCGCCCCATGCGCCATGCTTTGGCGAACGCGGCACGCATCTCGACGTAGGTAATCTGGTGCGACGTGCAGAGTGCAGATTGGGCAATCATCCGTTCAACCAACGCACTCTCGGGTTCAGGGACGTAGAGCTTCATCCATGCCGACGTGTCGAGATAAAGCGTTTCACCCGCCACGCTTGCGCTCCGCGCAGAACGCGTCGTCAATCACGATCATCAAGCACCATTTGCGAAAGGCTTGGCCCTTCGCCAATCATGACAATTTTGTTGGCACCCAGCCCCATGGTTTCCCCCGGTAAACGCTTCCTCGTCGGCTGCCGAATCCATGACACGTTTGCCAACGGGTCGGGCCGCTCTTGGGGTGCTTTGTCGGGGGGCGACAGTTTGGCGATGGGCTTACCGTGCGAGGTGATGGTGAGCTCTTCGCCAGCCTGCACGCGCTTCAGGTATTCCGACAGGTGATCCTTCAAGTCTCTCGTGGCTATATCCATGTCACGACTCCAATGCGGCTACAATTTTCACATTGTAGCCGCACTCATGTCGATGACCCAGTACTGGCGGCAGACAACCCGCAGAGACGATAAGCAGAGCTTTCAGTTACGCTCACTCACCAGAATGATTCGTATAGCTAGATTCCAAAGCATCGCCCTGCAATCAGCTTTTCAACGAAACAACCACTGCGCAAGGGCTAGTGCCCGATTTTCATTTTTATCGACTTATTAGCTTTTCGCGCACTACGCCCTTATTAAATGGTGCTTACAGCGAATAGTTGTATCGCATTTTAGTAGTCCCTTTTGATTAATGTCACCCAGTACCGCACGCTCTTCGCTGACCACGAATTGCGGCGCATCATCATTTCTTCCATCCTGCCGCGCATGCCGGTGGGCATGAATGTGTTGGGATTGACGCTTTTGGTGCAGTCGCAGACGGGGTCGTTTACGAGCGCGGGGATGGTGAGCGCGGCGTACATGACGGCGCTGGCGATTCAGGCACCGATTATTGGTCGATTTGTCGATCAGAACGGGCCGAAGAAGGTGATGATTCCGCTGGCGTTTTTGCATGCATTGGCGCTCACGTTGCTGGTGCTTGCCGTGACGAGCTTGCAGCCGATGCCGCTCGTGCTCGTGGCTGCCTTCGCGGCGGGCGCGGTGTTTCCGCCGGTGTCGATGACGCTGCGCGCGATGTATCGCAAATCTACGATGCAGGATTCGCAGCGGCAGGCGGCGTTCGCCGTGGAGTCGGTCATGATGGAGTGCTCGTTTGTGCTCGGCCCGATGATCGTGAGCCTGGGCGTGGTGGCGGGCTCGCCCGCGTTTGCCGTGATTGCGGCAGCGGCCATGACGGCGCTCGGCACAACGCATTTCGCACGCTCCGGTGCGCTTGAGCGCTGGGGCGAAGTGGAAAAAGGCGTGGAGCGGCATTGGCTCGGGCCGCTCAAAATTTCCGCAGTGCGCCGCGCGTTGACGCTGTCGTTTTTCTTCGCCATTGGCATCGGTTTGAACGAGATCGCGATGACGGCGTTTGCCAATGTCAGCGGTCAGCCGTCAAACGTGGGCTGGTTTTATGCGGCGATGAGCATTCCGTCGGCGATCATGGGGTTTGCCTATGGCTCGCGACATTTCCCGTGGCCATTGAATCGCCAGATCATGGTGACTGGGCTGTGGCTTTGCGCCGGATCGACATTGATGGCGCTCGCTGGGCAGACATGGACGTTTGCGCTTGCCTGCGCCTTCATGGGGCTTGCGTTCGGGCCGATGATCACCGCGCTATCGCTACAACTCGGGAAGCTCGCTCCGAGCGAATATTCCACCGAAGCCTTCACCTGGAGCATGACGCTGTTCATGATCGGGCTGGGCATCGGCTTCTGGGTTGGCGGCGGCTTGATTGAGCAATTCGGCGTTGCCAGCTCGCTGTTTGCCTGCGCGGTGCTCATGTTCGTGGCGGCTGTTTGTTGCCTCTTGGTGCCCGAAGTTCGGAATGCCCCACACCGCGAACCCGATGCCGGGCCACCCACAGAAGCACACGCATGAGCACCACCGCACACCAACATCGCCGCGCCATCCTCACGATGGTGGGCGCGACTTTTCTGTGGAGCATCGCGGGCGTTTTCACGCGACATCTGGATAGTGCGAAGAGCTTTGAGGTGACCTTCTGGCGAAGCTTTTTTTGCGCGCTGACGCTGATCGTCTGGTTTGTGTATGCACGCGGCGTTGCAGGCACCGTGGCCTATGTGCGTGCGAGCGGCAAGGGGGGCGCGATCTCCGGGCTTATGTGGGCGGTGATGTTCACCTGTTTCATGATCGCGCTCACCTTGACGACGACGGCCAACACGCTGATCGTCAACTCGCTCTCGCCCCTCTTCGCCACGATACTGGCGTGGGCCGTGTTGAAATCGCCCATTGCAACGCGGACCTGGCTCGCAATTGGTGCCGCGCTCGTCGGCATGATCATCATGTTCGCCAATCAGGCGCAGGGCGGGCAAGGCGCTTTGCTTGGCATGTTGATCGCGTTCGGTGTTCCTGTTGCGTCCGGCATCAACATTGTGACGCTCAAAAAGACGGGGGCGCATGTTGATCTTGCTCCGGCAGTTTTGATCGGCGGGCTGATTTCCTGCGCGGTTACGTTACCGCTGTCGTTGCCGTTTGCGGCAAGCAGCTGGGACGTGCTTCTGCTCGCGATTCTGGGCATATTTCAGCTCGGAATCCCCTGCGTGATGATGGTGCGGGCGAGCGCGCATTTGTCCGCCCCGGAAGTGGCTTTACTGGGATTGCTGGAAGTGTTGATGGGGCCGCTGTGGTCGTGGCTCGGGGCGGGCGAAGTGCCAGCGGGTTCTACACTCGTGGGGGGCGCGATTGTGCTTGCGGCGCTAGTGGCGAATGAACTTGTGCCCAAGTCTGCAGCAGCAGCATTAGCGCAAACAAAAACGGGAGGGATGGCATGAAGCTGTACGGATCAAGAAACTCGCGCTCGCTTCGCTGTGTCTGGGCGCTTGAAGAGGCCGGCGCCGAGTACGAGTATCAGCGCATCTGGATGATGAAAGGCGAAGGCTACACACCCGCGTTCAAAGCGATCAATCCGCTTGGCAAAATTCCTGTACTGCAGGACGGCTCGATGACGCTGACTGAATCCATGGCGATTGTTCAGTACGTCGCCGATAAATTCCCCGACGCGCAACTGCTTCCGGTGGATCCGGCGGCGCGTGCGCAGGTTCATCGCTGGGTTTACTACGCCGTAACCGAAGTTGAGCCGCATCTGTGGGCCGTCGCGCAACATCGCTTTGCCCTGCCGGAGGACAAGCGCGTCGCTGCGCTGGAGCCGACGACGGTTTGGCAATTGGCACGTAGTCTGCGTCCGATTGAGAAAACGCTCGCCGCGCAGCCCTTTATCGCGGGTGCAGCGTTTTCGATGGCCGATATTGTGGTGTTTCATTGTTTGGTGTGGGCGTTGTCAGCCAAGCTTGAAGGCGTGGGCGAAGCAAGCCTTGCGTACATTGAACGACTGAAAGAGCGCCCCGCGTATCAGCGCGCGATGGAGCGTGAGCGCCTGGAAGCCGAGAAGCATGAAGCCGCATTTGCTGCACATCAACCAGACACTCAAAAGTAGCGCGGCGTTTTGTCTATGACAAACTCGTGAGATAATCTGTCCAACGGGCTCTGAGTTTCGAGCCCTTCCACAATCAGGAGTGCATCCATGAATTCATCACGTCGCGTATTTATTATCCGTTCGGTCGCCACTGGAGCCGCCATTTCCGGCAGCGCGTTGCTGTTCGCGCAAGCTAAACCGGCAATGGTTGACGAGAAAGACGCCACCGCGACCGCGTTGGGCTACGTTGCTGACACGACGAAGGCTGACAAGAAGAAATTTCCTAAACACGAAGCAACACAACAGTGCATCAACTGCGCGATTTATCAGGGCGCAGCGAAAGATGCAGCAGGCGGTTGCCCGCTGTTCGCTGGCAAACAGGTCGCCGCCAAGGGCTGGTGCAGCGCGTACGCGAAAAAGGCAGCGTAGTGCTCTGAGAGGCGTCTGGAGCGGCTATTCGCGTAAACCGAATCCGCCCGACGCTGACATTTCGAGCAAGACTGCGGCCGAAAAAAGCCACCCAATCGCGGTGGCTTTTTTATGCATTCAAACGTTAATGCGAAACATTCGCATTCCGCATACAATTCTTGTAAATAATTAACGGCAAGCCAATTTGTAATCCCGTCGGATCGCAGCCATAGCCAGCCAGTTGTTAAACCTGCCCTGCTCTTGATGAGCGGCGACGACTGGAGAACTCACTTGTCAACTGTCTCGCGGCGCTTGGGCGCTCAAAACTTGCAACCTGTGCAACCCAATTCGGGGAGTCGTGCAGCCCCGCCGCGCGACAACGTCGCGCCGTCGGGTCACGGCGTTGCGCTGTTGCCCGTTGCCCGTTGCCGCGCTGATGCTCGCGGTGTCCGCGAACGGCTGGGCGCAGACCACGCCCCCAGTGTCAACCGCTCCACCCGTAGCCGCAGCCGCAGCACCACCCGCCGCCGAATCCAAAGACGGCAAAACGCTCAAGGCGGTAACGGTCAAAGAAAAGGCTGAAGTCGCCGAGGGCAAGGACACGCTTCGCGCCACGACGACCAGCCTCGGCAAAGGCAATCAGGATTTGCGCGATGTACCGCAGTCGATCACCGTCATCACCGAAAAATTGATCACGGATCGCAATATCGACACGCTGAAAGAAGCACTGCACAGCGCAGCGGGCGTGACCTTCCTCGCCGCTGAAGGTGGCGAAGAAGACATTCGTTTGCGCGGCTTTTCACTCGCTGCGACCGGTGACATTTTTGTCGACGGTATTCGTGATCCCGCTTTCTATGACCGAGACACGTTCAACAATGACCGGATTGAACTGCTGCGTGGCTCGGCATCGATGTTGTTCGGTCGCGGCTCGACCGGTGGTGTGGTTAATCAGGTCAACAAGCTGCCACGTCTCGTCGACGAGAAAAGCGCTTCACTGACCATAGGCAATCACAGGTATGGTCGCGTCGTGGGTGACATCAACGCCAAAACAGGCGAGTCTTCTGCCTTTCGCATCACCATGATGGGCACGCAGGCCGACAACAACGGTAGCGGCAGCAGCATTCGCAAAACCGGTGTTGCAGCCGCATTCCGCTGGGGCATTGGCGAGAAGGACGAGTTCCTCGTCGGCGTCTATGCAATCGACAATGAGAACGGCATCAACTACGGTATTCCGTGGGTTCGGGTTCGTCCGGCAGCAGCGTCTGCGACCGCCGCAGAACTGGCGCAAACTACGCTCGTTAATGTCGATCCAAGCCGATACTACGGCGCGAACAGCGACTACAACCACGGCTCAGCCGACTACGTGACGTTCAGCCACACGCATCACTTCGACGCTGATACCGAACTGAAAACAGTGATCCGTCCCGGTCACTACAACCGCGATCAGCGTGCCAGTGCAATTCGCTTTGCCGGCACCACCGGCACGTCCGCCAACCTGGCCACCGTATTCACCGACAACATCACCGATGCCACCGTGTTGACGCGCGGCACTAACAACAAGGTCCAGCAAATGGACACGTTGTATGGACAGAGCGATTTCAGCACCAAATTCGCCGCGTTTGGCATGAAAAACTCCATTCTGGCGGGCGTTGACTTCGCAGAAGAGCGGTTCAAAAACTACAACGCTGCGACTCCAACTGGAGCGGTGACCGCGCTGACGAAACCACGGACCCGCATTGGCACATCCGACGATGACGTGGGCGTCGACGAAACCCTGCGCGTGCTGTCGGTCGGGCGAACATTTAAGGCTGAAGCGCTTGGCATCTACGCACAGGACTTGATCGAAGTCGCCCCTACCTGGAAAATTTTGCTCGGCCTGCGTCATGACAATTTCAAGGGCAGGTATTGGCAACCCCCGGCGATTGTGCGCGAGCGCCGTGATTCCCTGTGGAGCAAGCGCTTTGGCCTGTTGTTCCAGCCTTCAGCCACGCAGTCGTATCACTTCTCATACGGCACCTCATTCAACACCTCAGGCGATACGTATCAATACGATAACCAGACCGTCAACACGCCCCCCGAAAGCAGCATCAACTACGAGCTGGGCGGCAAGATTGATACGGCGAACAAGCAGGTCACCACGCGCTTTGCTTTCTTTTATTCGATCAAAAACAACGAACGCAATCGTGACCCTGAT
>JAYWAQ010000063.1:0-7025 GCA_043782305.1 Burkholderiales bacterium | reverse complement strand
CGAAGCCGCCGATTTGCTGACCAGCGACGTTGATGAAAATGATCGCCCGTTCTGCACTGGTGAGCGCACGATGGAAGGCTTCTACAAGACACGTCCGGGCTTCGATCAGGCGTTGTCGCGCGGTCTGGCTTACGCGGCAGTTGCCGACTTGATCTGGTGTGAAACTGGCAAGCCTGATCTTAAATTTGCGCGTGATTTCGCGGAAGGCATTCAGAAGAAATTCCCCGGCAAGATGCTCGCTTACAACTGCTCGCCCTCATTCAACTGGAAGAAAAATCTCGACGAGTCGACGATTGCCAAGTTCCAGCGCGAACTCGGCGCGATGGGCTACAAATTCCAGTTCATTACGCTTGCTGGCTTCCATAGCTTGAACTACTCGATGTTCAACCTCGCGCACGGCTACGCTCGCAACAACATGACGGCTTTCGTCGACTTGCAAGAGGCTGAATTCGCGGCTGCTGCGCATGGCTTCACGGCTGTGAAACATCAGCGCGAAGTGGGCACCGGTTACTTTGATGCCGTGACGCAAGTCATTCAGGGTGGCCAGAGCTCGACGACGGCGCTGCACGGCTCGACCGAAGATGAGCAATTCTTTGAAGAGAAGAAGCCAGCTCTGAAATTGGCTGTTGGACAAAACGACTAGCAGTACGACAGAAGGGCTGCTTGAGGCGCAGCCCTACGACGGAGCGGTCTAGGGTTTTCCCTGCACCAAAAAAGAGAGAAACGCACGAAAAAGGCTTGAAACTCATCTAAATGACCTTATAATCCGTCCTGATTTCCTCGAGGAGGAGGGAACCCTTCAGCCCGCGCCGCGTTTATTCGCCCGCGGGCTTTTTTCTGTCTACGCTTTGTCCTGGTGCTGTGGCTAGAGTGCCGTTGCGACGTGGGTCAGTGCCTTCAGCCAACGCTCAAACGGCAATTTGTGCTCCGCCTGCAAGGCTCGTGCGCGCGCCTGGATCGCCCGGCTGTCGAGCAAAGGCAACGGTGACTTGGTGGCGATCACAGTGACGTTTTCCGTTGCAATCGCAGGCAGCAACACGATGTTGTCAGCGCCAAACACGGCGCGCAGCCTGCGCAGCCCGCCGCGATAGCGCGTGACGCTGCTCCACATGTTTGCGACAAACACACCGCGTGCCTTCAGCGCCGTATGTGCCGCCGCGTAAAAGGCCGCGGATTCGAGCGTGCCCACGCGACCGCGCCCGTCGTAACAATCCACCCAGATCCAGTCAACACTCGACGCGGGGCGCTCGGTGATCACTTTCGCGGCATCGCCGAGCGTTAGCACAACGCGCGGATCGTCCGCAGGCAAGGGAAAGGCCGAGCGCGTCAGTGCCATGACGTCCGCGCGCAACTCAACAATCTCCATGTGTTTGAGCGATTCTTCCCAATGCGCCAGCGCCCAGCGCGGCAACGATCCCACGCCTAGCCCCGCGACATAAACATGCTTCGGTGGCGGCGTGAACAACAACGCTGCACACATGTCCTGCGCGTAGCCCAGCGCGAGATCGGCCGGACGGCTGATACGCATACGTCCCTGCACCCATTCCGACCCGAAGTGCAGCGTGCGAAAACCGTGTTGTTCTGAAATGAGGAGGTCGGACATTAATGAGCGGCGCGTGCCAAATGGTTAACTCGAAGCCCGTTATTGTCTCCAATCGGCGGTGCGACCAGCGCGCTCGCTCAAGTACAACCGCGCCGCCCGCATAAAATGGCTGCTTCTCCTCCAGAGAGTTGCTCTTTGCCATGGCTAATCCTGCATCTGTTTCCAAACCCATCCTTGCTGCCGTCGCCACAAGTGTGGCCCCAGCGGCTTCCGTGCTGTCCACTGTGCCAGAAATCATCGCTGACCTGAAGGTCGGGCGCATGGTCATTCTGGTCGACGAAGAAGATCGCGAGAACGAAGGTGATCTGGTGCTCGCAGCCGAGTTCGTGACGCCCGAAGCGATCAATTTCATGGCCAAACACGCGCGCGGCCTGATCTGTTTGACGCTCACGCAGGAGCGCTGTGAGCAGCTCAATTTGCCGCTGATGACATCGTCAAATCGGTCGGGATTCGGGACCAACTTCACGCTGTCGATTGAAGCGGCTGAAGGCGTGTCGAGCGGGATCTCGGCGGCGGACCGTGCGCGCACCGTCAAGGCGGCGGTCGCGCTCAATGCGAAGCCAGCCGACATCGTGCAGCCGGGTCACATTTTCCCGGTCATGGCGCAACCGGGTGGCGTACTGATGCGCGCAGGCCACACCGAGGCGGGGTGCGACCTCACGCGGATGGCAGGACTCACGCCGGCGGCGGTGATTTGTGAAGTCATGAAAGACGACGGCACGATGGCGCGTCTGCCCGACCTGCTCATCTTCGCCAAGGAACATGGCCTGAAAATCGGTGCGATCACCGATCTGATTCAGTACCGCGCGGCGCAAGAAAATCTCGTCGAATGCGTTGGCGAGCGCTCGCTGCAAACGGCGCAAGGCGAGTTCGCGCTCAAAGTCTTCCGCGAAAAATTGACTTCTGCAACCCACCTCGCCGTCGTTAAAGGCACGCCGACAAACGAGCGTGAAACCGTGGTGCGCGTGCACGAGCCTTTGTCGGTAATCGACACCCTTGACGCCGAGAGTGCCGTGCATTCGTGGAGCATTCCGAAGGCACTCGCGCGACTACAACGAGCGGACGCGGGCGTGCTCGTGCTGTTGCATCAAAGCGAAACAGCCGATGACTTGCGTGACCGCGCGCTGAACGTGAAACCGCTGAATGCGCACAAGATGGATTTGCGTACGTACGGCATTGGAGCGCAAATTTTGCGGGCGTTGAATGTGGGCAAGATGCGTGTGCTCGCGAGACCGCGTCGCATGCCATCGATGACAGGGTTCGACCTGGAAGTCGTGGCCTACGAAGAACAATAAAGGAATCGCTGAAAAAGTGGCTGCCGAATCCAGAACAGCGCATTACTTCGTTGTATGGTGCTCGGACATTTGCCAAAAGCGCTCATGTACCAGGGCGTACATTGCGGTTCCTGCGCGCCACACCGCTTTTGGCAACTGCGGTACTGCATCCGTCTCGCTCACTTGTTAAGCGATTCCTAAACAGCGAAAAGAAGAAAGAAGAACAATGTCTCTCCAACCCCTCATGAAACTTCGCGGCTCTGGCTTGCGCGTCGGCATTGTCACCGCTCGTTTCAACGCGCCGATTTGCGAAAAACTGCTCGCAGGTGCGAAAAAAGCACTCGCCGAAATGGGCGTTGACGCCAGCGATATTGCTGAGGTCACGGTGCCCGGCGCGCTGGAAATTGCGTTCGCGCTGCAGGCGTTCGCGAGCACCGAAGAATTCGACGCGCTGATTGCGCTGGGCTGCGTAATCAAGGGCGACACGTATCACTTCGAAATCGTGTGCAACGAATCGGCCGCTGGCATCACGCGTGTCGGGCTTGAGCTTGACGTCGCGATCGGCAACGGCGTGCTGACGACTTACACCGATGAGCAGGCGGACATTCGCGCCGAGCAAAAAGGCTATGAGGCAGCGCAGGCCGCGGTTGAAATGGCGCTTCTGCAAGAGTGGACGCATTCGAAGTTTGGTGAATCCTGATCATGCTTGCACCGGAGCAGTCGCAACCTCAGCCAGCCACCCAAGCTAAACCCAAACCAAAATCCGCACGCCGCTGGGCTCGCGAATTTGCGCTACAAGGGCTCTACGAGTTTTACGTCGCCAAACACGATGCGGTGTCGATCCGTCTTCGCACCGAGGCCGACGAAGACTTCAAGCGCTGCGACAAGGCCTTCTTTCGCGAAATGTGGAAGGGCATGACCGCCGACCTGGAATCGCTGGTCGTGATCGCGCAGCCGCATGTCGACCGTCCGTTCGCGCAGATCAGCCCGATTGAGCGCGGCATTATCCTGATCGGCACGTGGGAGCTGAAATCGCGGCTCGACATACCTTACCGCGTCGCCATCAACGAGTCGGTTGAGCTTGCCAAAAGTTTTGGCGGCACCGACGGGCACAAGTGGGTCAACGGCGTGCTCGATAAAGTTGCGCCTTTGCTGCGGGCCGACGAGGTCGCAGCAGGTCCGGGATCGCGTTCGAAACCGGCGAATCGTTAACTATTGAAATCTGTGAAGTGCACAGCAGCTTTTGCGTCAAACGTCCGCTGCATTGGGGATAGAACGACATTTCTTCAGTTATCGACTTGTGCTGAAATGCGTGGCTATGCCCAATTGAATTGCGCTTTCTGGCCGAAAGCTGAACAAAAAGTTTCCGCTGGACGCGAGCGCACGCGTGACTGAATTCGAACTCATCGCCCGCTATTTCACGCGTCCCAATCGGTCGGCGCTGCTCGGCAATGGCGACGACTGCTCGATCATCGCTCCGAGCGCTGGCCAGGCGTTCGCTGTCACGACCGACACGTTAGTCGAAGGCCGACATTTTCTGCCGTCGCTCGACCCTTTCAAGCTGGGCCGCCGCGTGGTCAATGTGAATTTCAGCGACCTCGCCGCGATGGGTGCCGCGCCGCGTTACGCCTTGCTGTCGCTGACGTTGCCGCAGATTGACGAAGACTGGATTTCGCGATTAAGCGTTGGGCTGTGGGCGGTGCTCGATGCGTACGGCGTCGAACTGATCGGAGGCAACACGACGAAAGGCCCGCTGGCGATTGCCATGACCGCGTTTGGCGAATTGCCGCCCGACGCCGCGCTCAAACGCTCGGGAGCACGGGCAGGCGACGAGCTCTGGGTCAGCGGCACGTTGGGCGATGCAGGCTGGGCCATGTATGCGCTTACGGGTGCCAGGTTCGAGGCCACGCCGGAGCAAATCGGCAAATACGAATGCCCCGAAGCGCGCGTATCGCTGGGCATTGCACTGCGCGGTATCGCCACCAGTTGCATCGATATTTCCGACGGACTCTTGAGCGAAGCGAAGCACCTTGCGACCACCTCGAACGTGTCGATTGACATTGACATCACGACGATCCCGACGGGGCTCAAGCATGTGTCGCGGGAATCGATTTGGGATCTGGCGAAGACGTTCACACCGATGACTGCCGAAACCGTAGACACGAAGGTTTGGCCCGCAGTGCTTGATCACTTGGGCCAACACTGCCTGCTATCCACCGGCGACGCCTACGAACTGCTTTTTACGGCGCCACGAGAACGACATGACGCCGTTGCCGCGATCCTGAAACGCGAAAACCTGCCCGGCGGCTGCATCGGGCGCGTCACCGAACAGGACGCTGCAAACCCCGTCCGCGTGCTTGACGCACAATCACGCGTGATGGACATTGAAGTCAAAGGCTGGGATCATTTCGCATGAGTGACATCGCCGCCCCTTCGCCTGCGCGGCCTATCAAGCCGACGCTGCGTTTCATGCTGTCGCATCCGGCACATGTGATTTCGCTTGGCCTCGGCACTGGGCTTGCTCCGTTTGCGCCGGGCACGTTCGGCACGTTGCTGGGCTTGTTCGCGACGCGTTGGTTGCAGCCCATGGTGGGTGACGATGTGTTCTTCATCGGTCTCGCGTTCGCGTTCATGATCAGCATCTGGGCCGCTGGTGTGACCGGGCGCGCGCTGGGTGAGAGCGATCACGGCTCCATCGTGTCGGATGAAGTGATCGCCATGGCGTTGATCACGGCCATGCTGCCGGGCGCGATGTGGAAACAGGCTTGGGCATTCCTTCTTTTTCGCTTTCTCGATATCCGAAAACCCGGACCAATTGGATGGGCGGATCGCAACGTGAAAGGCGCGTTGGGTGTCATGCTTGACGACTTGATCGCGGCCGCGCTGACACTCTTTGTCTTTGCGCTTTGGCTACGGATTTTTTGAGTACCTGAGATGCGCGCATTGTTTGATGAATGGTTGAAACTCGCGGAACATGTCGGCATTGTGTGTGTTGCCGAGAAGCGTGTCGTTGCGGGCGCTGAGAGCTGCACCGGCGGACTGATCGCTGCGGTGCTCACGAGCGTTAGCGGTTCATCGGCGTGGGTGGATCGCGGCTTCGTGACTTATAGCAACGAAGCAAAGATGGAGATGTTGGGAGTTACCTCTGCAACGCTCGACGCGTTCGGCGCGGTGAGCGAAGAGACCGCGCGCGAGATGTCGATGGGCGCATTGAAAAACAGTCGGGCGACGATGGCCTATTCGGTGACGGGCGTCGCAGGGCCGACCGGTGGGACGGCGGCGAAGCCCGCGGGCATGGTTTGCTTTGGCTTCGCAACGGTCAACGGCGTCACTTCGTTCACGCATCATTTCAAAGGCGATCGCAGCGCCGTGCGTGAGCAGAGCGTGAATTTCGTCCTCTCGCAACTTTCCCGTGCCACAATCTAAATCTCGCATCTGATCCAGCAATCGTCTAATGAAGTGCCCCTTCTGCGGCTCCCTTGAAACACAGGTGATCGACTCGCGTGTCTCCGAAACCGGCGATGCGATTCGTCGTCGCCGCAAATGCCTCGCCTGCGACAAGCGTTTCACGACCTTCGAGACCGTAGAAATGCGCATGCCGCAGGTCATCAAGGGCAACGGCACACGGATCGATTTCAACGTAGAGAAGATTCGCACGGGCTTCAATCGCGCGCTGCATAAGCGGTTCGTACCCACCGAGTTCGTCGATCAGGCGATTGCAAGAATCACGGCCAATATTCACAGTCTTGGTGAGCGCGAAATCCCGTCGCGAAGCATTGGTGAGATGGTGATGGCGGAGCTCTACAAGCTCGATAAGGTGGCCTACATCCGCTTCGCCTCGGTCTACAAATCATTTCAGGACGTTGAGGATTTCCGCTCTGCGTTGCACGAGGTAGAGCGTCCAACGGTGGCCAAGGTGGTCAAAAAGCCCGTCGCTAAAAACCTGAAACAACCGCCCAAAAATGTTTAGTGCTGACGACGAAACCTTCATGCGTCGCGCGCTGGAGTTGGCGGCGATGGCGATGAACCACGCCACGCCGAATCCGCGCGTGGGCTGTGTGATCGTGCGTGACGGTCGCGTGATCGCTGAGGGCTTTACACAACGTCCCGGCGAACCTCACGCTGAGGCGCATGCGATAAAAAATGCG